>CAVDDI010000025.1:0-13779 GCA_963607675.1 bacterium
GCTGTATACGATATAGCGCCCGTTGTACTTCTCGTACCCTTGGATGACGTGCGGATGCGAGCCCACCACCAAATCGGCGCCGGCATCAACGGCCATGTGCCCCAGCTCAACTTGGATCTCGTCGGGCACGGTTTCCTTTTCGTTGCCCCAGTGGAAGAACACGCAGGTGATCTGTGCGCCGTTGTCCTTCGCGGTTTGGATGTTCTGCTTCATCTCGTCTTGGATATCTAGGTGCTTGGCCAGCTCGTAGGTGCCGATGAGCGCCACCTTCACGCCCTTCACATCGCGGTAGCAGATGCGGTCGTAGCCGAAGCTGTCGATGCCCGCTGCGTCAAGCGCGGAAATGGTGTCGGTGTAGCTTTGCTCGCCGTAGTCGTGGGAGTGGTTGTTCGCAAGCGAGGCGGTTTCGATGTTGCCCTTCACCAGCACCTGGGCATAGTCGGCCGAGCCCTTGAACGCGTAGGTCTTGTCCTCGCGCTGCGTTGCGGTGGTGAGGGTTCCCTCCATGTTGGCAACGGTGAGGTCGTCGGCGGCGAAGATGCTGGCAACGTTCTCCATGAAGTAGGAGGGGTCGCCAACAGATTCGTATTTGGTGTTGAAGCTGGTGTCGGAGCTGAAGTTCTCGTCTGTACCCAGGGTGCAGTCGCCCGCAAAGCTGATGGTGAGCGAGGTGGGCGTGGCCTCCACGTCGGCGGCAACCGGTTCCTGCTCTTCGCTGCCTTGAGGGGATGACCCAAGGGCACCTACAACGTTGACCAGGATGAATATGAGCAGCACGGCGGCGATTCCGCCGGCCACGAACGGAAGCTTGCTCTTCTTCGGGGTGTAGCCGTGACGCACGTAGGTGCCGGTGCCGCTGCGTGGGGTGAGGTTCTGGTAGGAGAGGGCATCCTGCGTGCCCACGCGGCGTGCGCTGGAGCGGCTTGTCCGGGTGCCCTGGCGGGAGTGCTCTTGCCTGGTGCTTCGGCCCGAGGGCTGGCGCCCGCTGCCGGCTGCTGTTTTCCCGTTTTGCCTTTGTCGCTGGCGGAATTCCCGTTGGGCGGCATCGTTTACCGTGTGCCCTTGCGTGGGGCGGCTGTGGGCTGGCCTGCTTCCGGCTTGGCGTTTTGTGCCTTCGGTTCCCGTTGCGCCTGCCTGTGCGTGGCGGCGCGGGGCGGGGCGCGCATCGATGACTTGGCGGTTCGTGTTGCGCGGCGCTGTTGCGCGGCGCGGATTCGTTTTGCGTGTATCCATGGCACCCCTTCGGTTTACCTGTAGGGATATGGTATCAAAGGCCACCTGGGATCATGCTCTCGTTATCCCCCAAATGAGAGGCGTATGTACGGGAATTGTGTGAAGGGAAGGGGCACGCCCATATACTTGGATTGAGAGAAGAATGAGCTGGGCTGGCTTTCCCTGCCCGGCGATCGGTTGGGCGGCGTGGTGCGTATGGGTGCAAGGCAAAGAAACCTGATTCGGCGAGTTGCAAGCTGTGCCCTCATCGCGCTTGCGTCGGCTGCCATGCTCTTATCCCTCTGCTCGTGCGAATCCGATCAGCAGAAAACCCATGTCACGGTTTCGGTTTGGGACTATTCGGTTATATCCTCCGGGTTCGCCCAGTACATCGACGAGCTGAATCCCGACTACGACATCGAGTGGATAGTGGGCGATGACTCGCTCGATTTCTACAGTTACCAGGCGAAGAATGGGTCCCTTCCCGATGTGGTGCTCACGCGCGACTTCAATCGCGTAAGCGCCGACCAGCTGGGAGATTCCCTTTACGACCTTTCGGGTACCGACCTGGCGCAGGACTACCCGGATAAGGGCTTGAGCCAGATTGCCGGCGAAGACGGGAAAGTGAAGTACATCCCAGGTGCCAGCGGGTTCAAGGGGATTGTGGTGAACACCTACCTATTCGACATCTACGACATCCCCGTGCCAACCGACAAGGAATCGTTCCTGCAAGCGTGCCAGGCCTTTTCCGAGAAAGGCGTGCGCGGCTTCGTTGCCGGCATGGGCGATGCTGAGGTTTGCTACGAGGTTATGCAGGGGTTTGCCGATTCATCGCTCGTATCCAAGACCGAGGATCTGCTGGGGCAGATAATCAAGCGCGACAAAAGCGGCAACACGGTTTCGGTTGAAGGGTCTTCCTTCGACGACGCGGTTTCCTACGTTTCCACCTTGGTGGACCAGAAGGTGATCGACCCGAGTGATAT
Source organism: bacterium (assembly GCA_963607675.1). GTDB lineage: Bacteria > Actinomycetota > Coriobacteriia > Coriobacteriales > Eggerthellaceae > Anaerotardibacter. The sequence goes on from CAVDDI010000025.1 coordinate 2,196, forward strand.
GTCCCTTTCCCCTGAAGATGCAGAGCGTCAGTTCCTGGAAGGGCAGGCGGCCATGATGTTCCTTGAGGACGGCCAGGCATCGGTGTACGGGTCCGAGCACAACATGACGGTTCGCGCGTTGCCGTTCTTCGGCGATTCTTCCAGCTGGGCGTTTGCCGAGCCGGTGTTCGTGGGTATGGTGAGCGACGTGAAGACGCAGGGCGTGACCAACGCAACGGCAAGCGACGAGGCCATCCATGCCCCTGCCGTGCAGATCCTTTCCAGCATCATGAGCACGGAAGCGCAAGACTATTACCTGAGCCTTATGGGGATAGACAAGCTGGTACCCACGTCAAAGGATGAGCATATCGTTCTGCCCGATGCCCTTTCCTCGCTTGCCCCCTGCCTGGAGTCCGAGAGCGTGCGCACCTATCTTCCCAGCAAGCTGGTGTCCGATGCGGTGGGCACGACGTTTCAGGAAATGGTATCGGGAACGATTGCCTCCGAAGATGCCTTGGGTGAGGTGAAGGATCTGCTGCAGGCGCGGCAGGCGCAAGACACCAAGGCGCTTGTGAGCTTCAGCGAGGGAGTGAGCAACCTGTTCGATTCAACGAAGGGCAACGTTGCGGCTTGCTCTATTTCCCAGGCGGCTTCGGCTTCGCTTGGCACGGATGTCTTTGCCATATCGGCGAAGACGGCGCGTTGCCCGCTTTACTCTGGCGAGAAAACAGCTACCGATCTTGGTTATTCGGTGGCGCCCACCTCGGTGTACCGCGCGCAGATGACGGGAGCCCAGCTCAAGGAATACCTTGCCGAATGCGTTTCCTCGGCCCATAGCGCTTATGACCTGCCGATCGTTTCGGGGATCCACCTTGTTGTTTCGCGTGAGGATGGCTCGTATCGGCTGAAAACGGCGGTGCGCATCGTTTCCTCCGGCCCGAAAGAGGGTGGAACCGATACCGCATCGGCCAATGAGGGGCACGAAACCACCCGCCCTATAGAGGACGATGAGACGGTGACGGTAGGGTTCTCTTGCTACGATGGCGAAGCGCTGAAGGCTTGCTCGGGCGCTTACGGGTTCGCCCACGAAGGGGAAACCTTGCAAGGCCTTTGGGTGAGCGCCTTCCAGGACAAGAAGCTGTCCGGCTTGCCGGCCTATCAAGACTATCTTGCTTTTGGGTGATTCGCCGGGGCGCGCTTCCGAAGAAGTTGCGTAGGGTGTACTCTTAGCCTGATAAACAAGAAAGAAAGGCAAAAGCATGATCATCAAGAAGTCCCCTGCAGAGATCGAGGAGATGGCCGAGGCCGGCCGTCTTTCGGCAAAAGTCCTTCGCGAGGTTGGCGCCCGTGTGCAGCCTGGCGTTTCCACGGCTGAGCTCGACCGACTGGCCGAGATGATCATCCGCATGGAAGGCGGCATCCCTGCGTTCAAGGGCTACGGCGGCTTCCCCGGTAGTATCTGCGCTTCCGTGAACGACCAGATCGTCCACGGCATCCCCTCGAATTCCGTGATCCTGCAAGAGGGCGACATCCTTTCCATCGACACCGGCGCCATCGTGAAGGGCTGGGTGGGCGATAACGCTTGGACCTACCCGGTGGGCAAGATCAGCCCGGAAAAGAAGCGCCTGCTTGAGGTTACCGAGCAGTGCATGTGGGCCGGCATCGAGGCTGCGCGCCCCGGCAATCATCTGGGCGACATCGGCCATGCTATCCAGGAGATCGCCGAGCGTGCCGGTTATGGTGTGGTGCGCGAGTATGTTGGCCACGGTGTTGGCCGTGACATGCATGAAGACCCGAACGTTCCCAACTACGGCCGCAAGCACACGGGCATCAAGCTGGAGGCTGGTATGGTCATCGCCATCGAGCCCATGATCAACATCGGCACCTACAAGACCAAGGTCATGAGCGACGGCTGGCTGGTGTGCACCCGCGACGGCAAGCCCTCTGCCCACTTCGAGAAGACCATCGCCATCACCGAAGACGGCCCGCGCGTCCTTACCACTGAGCCCGATCATCGCCGCCCGGTTAACGACTAGCCTCCCAAAAGCGCCGAACAGCAAGCGCCGCCCCTTCATTGGAGGGAGCGGCGCTTTTTTGTTCTAGATGTTGGTTGTGGGCGCTGCGCATGCAATTCCTGCCGCCGCCTGCTTCGTCTGGGCGCAGTGCGGCGAGTGTTTTCCAGACGGCCTTGGGCATCGGTGCCGGCCGCGAGCCTGGCTGCGCTATGAGAAGAACACGCGGGAGGTGCGGCCGTAGAAGGTTTCTGCCTTGTAGCGCAGGAGCACGGTTGGCTCTTCGCCCGATTGCACGATAACGCGGCGGACGGGGTTTTCGAAGGGGATAAGCTCGCCGTCGATGAACATGGTGGCCTCGCGGTTCGCGCTGGAAGGATCCATGAACACCTCCACTATGTCGGACGGGCCGGTTACCAGGGCGCGCGAATGCAGCGAATGCGGGGCGATGGGCACCACGATAAGGCCGCTGTAGCCGGGGGCAACCAAGGGGCCGCCGGCAGAAAGGGCGTAAGCAGTGGAGCCTGTCGCCGTTGCCACCACCAGGCCGTCGCCCTTCACATTGGCAACCTTTTCGCCGGCCACGGTGTAGTGGCAGTCGATGACGCGGCCCTGTGCGCCGCGGGCCAGCGCCAGCTCGTTGAGCGCGAAGAACTGCCGCGAGCCGGCGCGCGCATCGCCGGGCTCCCCTTCGCAGAACTCATCGCCCTCGCAGAACACGTCGATGCGCAGGTTGGTACGGTACTCGGTGGTAAGCTCGCCGGCCAGCGCCGCCGCCACCACGGGGATGATGCCGTCCTCGTTGGAGTTGGCCATGAATCCCAGGTGCCCGAAGTTAACGCCCAAGATGGGGATACGGCGGTACTTGATCTGCGCGGCGGTTCGCAAGATGGTGCCGTCGCCGCCGAGCACCACGGCCAAGTCGAAGTCGTCGATGTTTTCCACTTGGCGCTGGAAGAACTCGAGCGAGCTGCGCAGGTCGTCGGTATCGAAGCTGGTGTACTCGATGCCCTGCGAGGCCAGGTACACCTCAAGGAGCAGGGCGGACTCCATCGCTTTGGGGTTGTAGTTATTGCGGACAATAAGAATGCGCATGAGCAATTCCTTACAATAATTTCCCGGAATCTTAACGATTATGACCTACCAAGAGGATCTATGGCAAACGACTCGAAGGACAGCATCTTAAAAAACACGGGGCTTATCACGCTTTGCACGCTGGGCTCCCGCGTAACCGGTCTTCTTCGCACCTGGGCTATGGCGTTTGCCTTGGGCAACACCCTGCTTACCTCGGCTTATCAGATTGCCTACAACATGCCCGCCATGATCTACGAGCTGGCGGCGTCGGGCCTTCTGGCCACCGCCTTCCTTCCCCTGTACCTGTTGCAAAAGGAAAAGAAGGGAAACGGGGAAGCCTACGAGTTCGCCAGCAACATCCTTTCGCTTACCATCGTGGGCCTGGGTGTGCTGACGCTTGCCTGCTCGGTGTTCAGCCCGCTGGTCATAGAGACGCAGACATTCACGGTTTCCGAGGGCGAATCGAAGACGCTCGCCATCTTCTTCTTCCGTATCTTCGCGGTTCAGATCTTGCTCTACGGCGTGGGCGCGGTGATCACCGGCATCCTGAACGCCGAGCGAACCTACCTGATGCCGTCGTTGGCACCGGTAGTGAACAACATCGTGGTAACGGTGGTGATGTTCGGGTTCGTGCCGCTTTCCGCTTGGAACGAGACCTTCGCGCTATGGTGGCTGGCCATCGGCACCTCGCTGGGCGTGCTGTGCCAGTTCGGTGTGCAGATACCCGCGCTGATAAAGCAGGGCTTCCGTTACCGCCCCCATATCAACCTGCATGACCCGATGCTGGTAGAGGCCCTGAAGGTGGCGGGGCCGATGTTCCTCTACATTGCCGGCACCATGATCACCTTCAGCTGCCGAAACGCGTTCTCGCTGGAAGCGGCGCCGAACGGCCCCTCTACGCTGAACTACGCGTGGACGTGGTACCAGCTGCCGTATGGCGTTATAGCGGTTTCGCTTTCCACCACGCTCCTGACCGAGCTTTCCGACTGCGCGGCGCGTGAGGACTGGGACGGGTTCCGCGGTTTCGTGCGATCGGGCCTGCGCTCCACGTTCTTCCTCATCATCCCGCTGGCCCTGTTGGTGGGTGCCTTGGCGCAGCCTTTGATGCAGCTGTTCCAGGCGGGTGCCTTCACAGCCGACGAGGTGAACAACGTCGGCTCCATATTGGCCCTGTGGGTTGTGAGCCTGCCGTTCTATGCGGGCTACATGTACATGTACCGCGTGTTCGCGGCGCTGCGCAGCTTCCTGAAGTTCGCCATCATCGACTTCATCGTGCGTATCGTGCAGGTGGCGGGCTACTGGCTCCTGTGCAAGCCTGAAGTGCTGGGTTTGGCGGGTATTCCCGTCGCCGATCTGGGCTTCTACGTGCTGATGTTCGCGGTGTGCAGCTTCATCGTCCGTGGCAAGGTTGGCCCGTATGGCAACCTGGGTATTGTGGTCTTGGTACTGAAGACGGCTGTTGCCGGCGTTGTCGGTGCTGCCGTTGCCGGCGTGACGGCCAGCGGCATGGGCGTGCTGCTGGAAACCCTCGCCATAAGCGCGGTGGTGAAGGCTATCGTTATCTTGGCGGCTTCAGGGATCGTTGGCCTGGTGGTTTCCTTCGGCCTGTGCAAGGTGCTGCGCGTGGAGGAGTTCAGCGTGCTGAGTCGCATCGGAAACCGTTTCGCTGGCAGGCTGCGGCGCTGATCTTCGCAGGCGCTGCCCATGGCTAGGGCAACGTTGAGGCCTGTGGCCGTCAGTTGTAGCTGGTGGGGTGCCAGTGGTAGATGCTGGCCAGGGGGTTTTCCTTCGTTCCCGCTGGGTTGTTCTCTATGGCATTGCGCATTCCCTCGAACGGCGCGTTCCAGTACGGGTAGCTCTCCGGGCTCTTCAACAGCTCGCCGTATTCGGGGCGTAGGCAGTTGCCGGCGCTGGCGGCAATGAAGCAGGCGGCGGTGTACGCCAGCATGTCGCGCGAGAAAGCGTCCATGGGCCTTCCGCTGAGTATGAAGTCGATGTCCTTCTTTGCTGCTGCCGTCCAGATGCCCACCAGGTACTCCTGGAATTCCGATTCTCGGGGGTTGAATATCTTCCGATAGTAGATGGGGTCGTTGCTCAGGCATTGCACCAAGCTGTGGAAGAACATGGTGCTGTCAAGCGTTCGGGCGCCGGTTTCGACGTGCGTCCAGTAGGCAAGCCTACGGGAGCTTCCGTCCTTCAGCCTGCAGTCCGAATACACCAATTGACTCGATGGTAGATTGTGCTCTAAGCATTTATGCAGGTCGCAGCGGAATATCATGTAAGCTACGTCCATCTTCGAGGCATAGTGGTAGTAGAACGTGTTGCGGTTGATATCCAGGTTCGTGATGAGCTCGGCCACGCGCACTTTCGCGAGCGAGGTCTTGCGCACCATGTGCTTGAATTCCTCGGCTATGGCGAACCGAGTAGATTGCTCCTCCATGCAGGATCCCCTTCTTGCTGCACGAATGCTTTTGTCCCCTGGTTAGATCCTAGCAACATTGCACGCAATGTTGTTGCCGAATGGGGAGATTTGTCTGCAATTCAGCCATAAAATTCGCCTGATCAATGGAATGAACCTGTTCATTTTCTTGATTGTGCCCAGTTGCTGTTAGGCATATTCCGATTCTGCCTAACAGCTTTCGTGCACATTGCGATTTCGACCATGTTGCTACTCCCTGCCTCCGGGCAAACTACCAGATGTGAACACGTTATGAATCGGTTCACGTGAAACGACAAGGCAACCAGGGAAACGGTTCTGGTTGAGGAGGCCCTGGTGGGGAAGGGGATCTTCCCGAAGGGGCATGTCTTAGGAGGAAGAATGGGAAACGAACAGCGACCGCTTGAAGGCGTAAAGGTTGTGGAGATGGCAACCTTCATCGCAGTGCCCGCCGTGGGCCGCATCTTGGCCGACATGGGCGCAGAGGTGATCAAGATCGAGTCGTCCAAGGGCGACAACCTGCGCTTCACCGCACCCAACGAAGGCCGTCCTTCCGACCCGCATGAGGACACCAACTTCGACCTGGAGAACGCGAACAAGAAGGGCATCGTGCTTGACCTGCGCGTGCCCAAGGGCAAGGAGGTCCTGTTCAAGCTCCTTGACGAGGCCGACGTCTTCCTTACGAACTGGCGTCCCGGCGCCCTTGCCCGTCAGAACCTCACGTATGACGAGCTGAAGGACCGTTACCCCGGCCTCATCTACGCAAGCCTTACCGGCTACGGCGAGAAGGGCCCCGACAAGGATCTGCCCGGCTTCGACTACACGGCATTCTTCGCCCGCTCCGGCTGGTCGGGTTCCCTGTACCAGAAGGGTACCGTGCCTTCCAACCTGATTCCCGCTTTGGGCGACCATCAGGCAGCGCTTGCCCTTACCGCCGGCGTTCTGGGAGCGCTCTACCGCGCAGAGAAGACCGGCCGCGGCGAGTACGTTACCACCAACCTGCTGCACACCGGCATCTGGGTTCAGTCCTTCCAGATCCAGGGCGCGCAGTACGGCACCGAGTTCAACGGCGTTATGTACCCGTTCGACCGCCGCGAGAACCCGCTGCCCTATCAGCCGGCCGTCAAGACCAAGGACGACCGCTTCCTGCAGGTAATGGGCCCGAACTTCCATATCTACTGGCCGCTGATCATGCGCGCCATCGGCCGCGAGGACGTGCTGGAAGACCCCATCATGTGCGACCAGAAGAAGATCCAGGACGCAGGGCGCATCGGCGAGGCCTATGACATCGTTCAGGAAGGCTTCCAGCAGAAGACCGCCGATGAGTGGATCCCCATCCTGAAGGAACTCGACATCCCCTACGCGCTGTGCGCAACCTATCAGGAAGTTTCCAAGGACGAGCAGGCTTGGGCAAATGACGTCTTCTACAAGATGGATTACCCCCGTGGCCCCAAGGCTCTGGTCCGCACCCCCATCAACATGGAAACCACCCCGCTGCCCGACTACAACAAGGCTCCGCTCCTGGGCGAGGATACCGAAGAGGTGCTTGCCTCCCTGGGTTATTCCAAAGAGGAAATCCAGAGCATGATCGACGAGAAAGTCGCTCAGACCTGGAGCGAGTAACTCCTCCTGATCGGGACCGGCCGCCCCGCCTGCGAGCCCTCCTGCATGTGGGGCGGCCCGAATCCCAGTTCACACGATTCGTATCGAAAGAAGGGGACAATGACTACTGAAGAAAAAGCTGAGAAGCTTCCCGCCGGCAAAGTGCTGGCGCATATCGTGGACGATGTGTACCGCGAAGCCGCCGAGGCCAAGGCCGCCGGCGAGATGATCGGTTGGTGCGCATCCAACTTCCCGCAAGAGATCCCTACCACGCTTGGCCTGAAGACGGTGTATCCGGAAAGCCAGGCAGCTGCGATCTCGGCCAAGGGCGGATCGCTCCTGCTGCTCGAGCATGCGGAAGGCGAGCTTGGGTTCAGCAACGACCTGTGCGCGTACGCTCGCATCTCGATGGCATATGCCGATACCGGCAAGTGCCCCAACGGCGAGATGGACATGCCGCTGCCCGACTTCGTGCTGTGCTGCAACAACATCTGCACCTGCATGATGAGTTGGTATGAGAACCTGGGCCGCAAGCTCAACATCCCGGTGATCATGATCGACATCCCGTACTGCGACACCTATGACGTCGACCAGAAGCGCATCGATTATGTGAAGGGCCAGTTCGTGGATGCTATCCATCAGCTGGAAGAGATCACCGGCAAGAAGTGGGACGAGAAGAGGTTCGAGGAGGTTTGCGCCTACTCCAACCGTACCGGCAAGGCGTGGCTCGAGGCCACTACATACATGGGCTACAAGCCCTCGCCCCTGAACGGCTTCGAGCTGTTCAACCATATGGCTGTTGCCACCATGGCACGAGGACACGCCGGCGCAGCCGAGGCGATGGAGCAGCTCATCGACGAGTACCGCGCCAATGTTGCCGAGGGCAAGTCGAATTTCCGTGCTGAGGAAAAGCACCGCATCATGTTCGAGGGCATTGCCTGCTGGCCGTACCTGCGTGCCACCAGCAAGCCGCTCAAGGAAACCGGTACCAACGTCACCGCCTGCGTGTACGGACCCTCGTTCGCCTTCACGTACAGCAACCTCGACGAGCTGGCCGAGGCCTATTGCTCCGTTCCGAACGCCATCAACCTGGAGCGCGCCACCGAGCTGCGCGAGCAGCTGTGCGCCGACGGCAAGGTAGACGGCGGCCTGGTCCATATCAACCGCTCCTGCAAGATGTGGTCGGGCATCGCCCCCGAGATGGGTCGCCGTATCTCGCGCGACCTGAACATCCCCATCGTTACCTTCGATGGCGACCAGTCCGACCCGCGCAACTTCTCTGAAGAGCAGTACAAGACGCGCATCGAGGGCCTGGTAGAGATCATGGACAGCAAGAAGGAAGGGGAGTAGCCATGACTGCAATCGACACCCAGTTGGCCGCATTCGCCAAGGCGGCAGAAAACCCTCGCGAGGTGCTTGAACAGCACATAGCTGCAGGCAAGCGCGTTATCGGCGTAGGCCCGTACCATATCCCCGAAGAGCTGGTCCATGCTGCCGGCGCCGTACCGTTCGGCGTGTGGGGCCGCGTGGGAACGGCGAAGGATGCCAAGAAGTACTTCCCGCCCTTCTATTGCTCTATATGCCAGATGACCCTGGAAATGGGCATGGACGGCACGCTTTCCCAGCTTTCCGCCCTTATGACCACCGGTCTGTGCGACACCCTGCGTGCTGCCTCCCAGAACTACAAGGTAGGCATGGGGATCCCGCAGATCTATGTGTCCCAGCCGCAGAACCGCACCAGCGCAGCAGGCCGCCAGTACGCTATCACCTCCTACACGGAAGTGAAGCGCAAGGTCGAGGAAGCCGCCGGAAACGTGGTTACCCAGGAAGCCCTGGCTGCCTCGATCAAGCTGTTCAACGAGTGGCGTGCCGCTATGCGCGAGTTCGTGAAGCTTGCGGGCACCCATCCGGCAGAGGTTTCCATCGCCAACCGCTTGGCTGTCATCAACGCCGGCTACTACCTGGAAAAGGAAACGCACCTTGCCATGGTGAAGGAGCTCAACGCCGCGCTGGCCGCGCTGCCCGACAGCACTGATGGCAAGAAGAAGATCGTCCTTTCCGGCATCTACGAGGACACCCCCGCCATCACCGAGATCCTTGAGGCGAATGGGTTCGCCGTTGTGGCCGACGATCTTGCCAAGGAATCCCGTGCTTTCGCCATGGAGGTTTCCGAGGATGGCGACGGTATCGAGGCCTTGGCAGACGCATACTGCGCATTGACGGGCGACTCCGTTCTGTATGATCCGGAGAAGACCCATGTCTCCAAGGTGGTTGACCTTGCCAAGGAATCGGGGGCGAACGGCGTAGTGCTTCTTCTTGCGAAGTTCTGCGACCCAGAGGAATTCGACGCCCCTGTCCTGGTGAAGGCCTGCAAGGATGCTTCCGTTCCAGTGGTTTCCATCGAGGTTGACCAGCAGACCGAGTCTTACGAGCAGGCTCGTACCCAGCTTGAGACGTTTGCCGAGCTTATCGGCTAGGTTCCAGGCTGATTGGCTCGGCGGCTCAATGCCGAGTCAAGCCTATTGATAACAAGGCTGCATGCCGCGCAAGATAGCTGAAACACAAGCGCGGTATGCAGCCCCAATGGCCACACGTGGCCTCTACGAAAGGACATTACCATGTCTTCTCAAAGCGAAACGCAGAAAAAAGGTGGATTCCACTACGCATTCCTTATCGTGGCGGCATGCATCGTTTTCACCTGCATCCCCTGTGCCCTCACGTTAAGCTGCGCGGGGATCTACTTCACGCCGGTGAGCAGCTATTTCGGGGTGCCCAAGGCAACCTTCACGCTGTACTTCACCATCCTTAACCTGGCCATGATGATCACCCTGCCCATTGCAGGCAAGCTCATGAGCAAGATGGACATGCGCATCATCCTCACGGTATGCGCCATCATCGATGGCTTGGCCATGATATCCATGTCGTTCTTCACCGAGGTGTGGATGTTCTACGTCTCGGGCGTGTTCCTGGGCATCGGCACCGCGCCGCTTCTGTACCTGGCAACCCCGAGCCTCATCAATGCATGGTGCTACAAGAAGGTGGGCTTCTTCATCGGCTTGGCCATGGCGTTCACTGGCATCGGTGGCGTTATCTTCAACCCCATCGGTACGGCGTTCATCAGTGCCGGACCTGAAGGCTGGCGCACCGGCTACCTGGTGTTCGGCATACTGATCCTGGTGCTTACGCTTCCGTTCACCATCTTCGTGGTTCGCTCCAATCCCGCCGAGAAGGGCCTGCAGCCCTACGGCATCGAGGAAGCGGCCGCTGAATCCGATGACGCAACCCCGGTGATGACCGGTGTTTCCGCCAACAAGGCAATGAAGACCGGCGCCTTCGTCTGCATCGCAGCCTTCGCGTTCTTCATTACCTTGAACCAGACCGTGTACCAGTTCATGCCCTCTTACTGCACCTCTTTCGCTGATTCGGCCCCTGCTGTGGCTGCCCTGAGCGGCGTAGTCGCCTCGGCCTGCATGGCTGGTCAGGCAATCGGCAAGGTTGTGCTGGGCATCGTCAACGACAAGAACGCCCACGCAGGCCTGTTCTTGGGTCTGGGCTGCGGCTTCGTGGCGGTCGCCTTGATGTGGTTCCTCCCTACCTTCGCAGCGGTGATGCTGGTTGCAGCGTTCGTGTTCGGCTTCGTGTACGCCTGCACCAACGTGGAAGCTCCTCTGCTCACCCGCTCGGTGTTCGGATCCCGCGACTACACCAACATCTGGTCGCGCGTTTCCATGGCGGGCACCCTGGGCGGCGTCATCGCACCTACCCTGTTCGGCATCCTGGTCGACTTGCCCGGCGGCTTCAACATCATGTTCGCGGTGAGCTTCGCCTGCATGATTGCCTGCCTGCTGTGCGGCCTGTATGCGCTTTCCCGCCGCGGCAAGCTGGAGATGACCTCCGGCGAGGCCGAGTAGGAATCCCGATTATCCGTAGGCCATCGCCCGCGTTCTCTTCCCTCTTTAGCGTGCGAGCTGGCCCTTATCTTGAGCGACCGACCGAATTTCCCCCTCCTTCAAATCATTTCGCTTAGGTCGGCGCCATCCCTCTTCGCTGCCCGGTCCCGTTCGGGGCCGGGCAATGGAAGGCGGCTTTCATCCGTTGCCCAACTGGGCAAAGCTGGGCAACCGCTGAAAACAGCCTGAATCGAAGTGGACATCTACACGAAAGGACAGAGAAATGGACTTCTCCCGTACCGACGAACAAGAGCTCTTGGTGGAGAGCATCAAGGAGTTCTGCTCCCGCAACCTTGATGAGCAGAAGATCCGCGACATGTATGCCAACTTCGGCATGAGCGACGAGCTGATCAAGGCCTATCTCGATGCCGGTTTCGGCCTGATGGGCATCCCCGAGGATCTGGGCGGCATTCCCTGCGACCGCGTTACCCTGGGCATCCTTACCGAGGAGTTCGCGCACTATGCCGGTTGCGTTACCCCCTTCCTCAACAACACGCTTGCCATGTGCGACATGATCGACTTCGGCAGCC
>CAVDDI010000026.1:0-13240 GCA_963607675.1 bacterium
GTGCAGCACCCTGTCGCGGATTTCCTCGGTACGGCCCTGGTTCCAGAACTGCGTGCCGATGTAACCGCAGGTGCGGCGGGCAACGTTGAGCTTTTCCTGGTTGCGGTTGCCGCAATGCGGGCATTCCCATACCAGCTTGCCGTCGTCTTCCACGATCTGGATCTCACCATCGAAGCCGCATTCCTGGCAGTAGTCGCTCTTGGTGTTCAGCTCGGCATACATAATGTGGTCGTAGATGAACTGCATCACGCGCACCACGGCCTTCAGGTTGTCCTGCATGTCGGGAACCTCGACGTAGCTGATAGCGCCGCCGGGGGAAAGCTGTTGGAACTGGCTTTCGAAACGCAGCTTCTCGAAGGCGTCTATCTCTTCGCCCACATGCACGTGGTAGCTGTTGGTGATGTAGCCCTTGTCGGTAACGCCCGCAATGATGCCGAAGCGGCGCTGCAGCGCCTTGGCGAACTTGTACGTGGTGGATTCAAGCGGGGTGCCGTAAAGGCTGAAGTCGATGTCGGTCTCCGCCTTCCATTCGGTGCACTTGTCGTTCATCTTCTGCATAACCGCCATGGCAAACGGGGTTGCGGCATCGTCGGTATGGCTCAGGCCCGTCATGTACTTCACGCACTCGTAAAGGCCGGCGTACCCCAAGCTGATGGTGGAATACCCACCGTAGAGCAGCTTGTCGATGGGCTCGCCCTTCTTCAAGCGCGCCAGGGCTCCGTACTGCCACAGGATGGGCGCAGCGTCGGAAAGGGTGCCCTTCAGGCGGTCGTGACGGCACATCAGGGCCTTCTTGCAAAGCTCCAAGCGCTCTTCGAAGATCTGCCAGAACTTGTCCATATCGCGATAGGAAGAGCAGGCGACATCCACCAGGTTGATGGTTACCACGCCCTGGTTGAAGCGGCCATAGTACTTCGGCTTGCCCGGCTCGTAGTTGCCGGCGTTGGCCACGTTGCCGTAGCCGTTGCCCGAACGGTCGGGGGTAAGGAAACTGCGGCAGCCCATGCAGGTGTAGCAGTCGCCGTTGCCCTCGGTTTCGCCCTTGGAAAGCTTCAGCTCGCGCATCTTCTTCTCGGAGATGTAGTCGGGCACCATGCGCTTCGCGGTGCACTTGGCCGCCAACTGAGTGAGATAGAAGTACGGGGAATCCTCTGTGATGTTGTCTTCCTCGAGCACGTAGATAAGCTTCGGGAAGGCCGGGGTGATCCACACGCCAGCCTCGTTCTTCACGCCCTCATAGCGCTGGCGCAGCACCTCTTCGATGATTATGGCCAAGTCGGCCTTTTCCTGATCGGAGCGGGCCTCGTTCAGGTACATGAACACGGTGACGAAGGGAGCCTGGCCGTTGGTGGTCATCAGGGTGACCACCTGGTACTGGATGGTCTGGACGCCACGGCGAACCTCATCGCGCAGACGGGTTTCCACGATGCGGGAAAGCTGCTCGGCGCTGGGCTCGACCCCAACCTCGTTCAGCTCCTGGATAACATCTGCACGGATCTTCTTACGGCTTACCTCCACGAAGGGGGCAAGGTGGGTAAGGGAAATGGACTGACCGCCATACTGACTGGAGGCAACCTGGGCGATGATCTGCGTGGCGATGTTGCAGGCCGTGCTGAAGCTATGGGGCTTTTCGATGAGCGTGCCCGAGATAACCGTGCCGTTCTGCAGCATGTCCTCAAGGTTCACCAGATCGCAGTTGTGCATGTGCTGCGCGAAGTAGTCGGAGTCATGGAAGTGGATGATGCCCTCTTCGTGGGCGCGCACCACATCTTCCGGCAACAGGATACGCGTTGCCAGGTCTTTGGAAACCTCGCCGGCCATGTAGTCACGCTGCACGGAGTTCACTGTAGGGTTCTTGTTGGAGTTCTCCTGCTTGACCTCTTCGTTGTTGCACTCGATAAGCGCAAGGATCTTGTCGTCGGTGGTGTTGGACTGGCGCTTAAGGTTCTGCACATAGCGGTAGATGATGTAGCGGCGGGCAACCTCGAACTTATGGAGGGCCATGATCTCGTTTTCGACCATGTCCTGGACCTCTTCAACCGAAACGGTATGGGCCATGGTCTCGCAAGTATCAGCCACGTTGTGGGCAGCATAATCGATTTGGCGAGCGGTAAGGCGCTCTTCCTCGGGCGACTCATCGCTGGCGCCCTTGATGGCGTTGGCTATCTTCAGCAGGTCGAAGACTGCTTCCGATCCGTCGCGTTTGATGATCTTCATGCGTACCCCAATCTCTATCTAGAAGGCGGTTCTGCCGCCGAACAACCCTAAGAACCTGGACGAAGCCAGACAAGATGCTTCCCCACCCGACAGAAGAGGCTCTTCTGCGGGAGCGAGGGCTATATTACGCCGAAGATTTTTTGAATTAACCCCTTGATTTTCTAAACGGTAAAGAAAATAAGGGGTTGTATATACGCTATATATTGTATCCGTGAATAATTACGAACACATTATGTCGATTCAGTGACGATTAGGCTCAACGTCAATTTGATGACGGGGGCACCGTTGGGGCGAACGGGGCTCCTAGGACTTCCTTTCCGTAACTGCACCGCACTTGGGACAGGTGATGCGCATCTTGCCCTTGCCCCTGGGCACGTTCAGCACTGCACCGCAACCCTTGCACTTGAAATACAGGGTGGTCTTGCGGTTCTCGTAGCGCTTGTTGGTAAGGCGCCACCATGCCTTCGGCTTGGCCATTGCCCGTTGGTAAACATCAAGCTCCCTTCGACGGGCCTGAAGATTGCGGGAATAGCAACGGAAGATAGCGTAGACCATGAGCGCCAGGGAAAGCGTTGAGAGGATGCCCGAATGCGCGAAGAAGTTGACGACGATAAGGGCACAGGCAACGATCATCAGAGCCTGCATCAGCTCATCGAAGCCGTAGCGGCCTACCATCCATTGAGCCATACGGTACTTCCATGCATTCCCCCGGTTGTTCATCTCAACGGCACACCCTTTCATCAATCAGCAGTCCACATGGTACCTACCGGCAGCAGCAGGCGGCGGTTGGGCGCGATAACGCCATCAAGCTGTTGCCCAGCAGCGGCAAACCGCGCACAAAGGCAAAAGAAAAGGGATCCGAGCATGTCGGATCCCTTCGAGGTTCGGATGCGTTCGCAACCTTGGAAAGGCTACTCGGCCTTTTCCTCGGTAGCTGCCTCCTCGGCTGCTGCCTCTTCTGCCTTAGGCTCCTCAGCAGGCTTCTCTTCCTTCTTGGGAGCTTCCTTCTTGGCGGCAGGCTTCTCAGCCTTGGCCTTAGGCTGGCAGGGCTCGGTAACGAGCTCCATGATAACCATGGAAGCGTTGTCACCCTTACGGTTGCCAAGCTTCATGATGCGGGTATAGCCACCCTGGCGGTCAGCGAACTGGCCCTGGGCAACCTTCTCGAATACCTCGCGTACCAGTTCCTTATCACCGAGCTTGGCGATTGCCAGACGGCGGGAATGCAGGTCACCCTTCTTAGCCCACGTGATGATCTTGTCCACATCAGGACGGATCTCCTTGGCGCGAGCCTCGACCGTCTTGATGCGGTCGTTGGTGAACAGAGCGGCAACAAGGCTCTTCTTCATTGCCTTGGTGTGGCTGAAGTCGGTGCCAAGCTTACGGCCCTTGTAGTTGTGCCTCATCTTAAAATCTCCTATTGCTTCAAATTGAGGTCCATGGAAATGAGCTTGTCCTTCACTTCCTCGATGGACTTCGCACCAAAGTTCCTAATGTTGAGCAGGTCGTTCTCGGAGTACTCGACCAGCTGACGCACGGAGTGGATACCGGCGCGCTTCAGGCAGTTGTAGGAGCGGACGGAAAGGTCCAGATCCTCGATCTGCTTGTCGAGCTCGGCGTTCGTCTCCTGGTTCTCGGGAGCGAAGATGGAAACCACTTCGCCCTCTTCGTCTTCCTCAACCTCGTCGAGCATGAGGAATGCGCCCATGTACTGGTTGATGATATTCGCAGCACGGCACACAGCCTCGGTGGGGTTGATGGAACCGTCGGTCTCAACCTCAAGAACAAGCTTGTCGTAGTCGGTGCGCTGGCCAACACGGGTGTCGGTGACGCCCATGGTGCAGCGGCGAACCGGCGAGAACAGCGAATCAACGTGGATGATGCCGATGGGATCCTCCGTGCGCTTGTTGCGCTCGGCGGAAACATAGCCGCGTCCAACGCCGATGCGGACGGTCATATCAAGCGTTCCGCCATCAGCGACGGTGGCGATGACATGCTCGGGGTTGATCAGAGTGAACTCGGTGGGAACCTCAAGATCAGCGCCGGTGACGGTGCAGGGACCTTCAGCATGCACATGCGCGGTAGCTTCGCTGATGTCACCGTTAAGGGCGCTGAATACCAGGCCCTTAACGTTCAAGACGATATCGGTGATGTCCTCGATCACGCCCTCGGCGGTGGTGAACTCATGCTGGACGCCATCGATCTGGATGGCGGTCGCCTTCGCCCCGTCCAAAGACGAGAGCAGAACACGACGCATGCAGTTGCCAAGAGTGTAACCGTAGCCACGCTCTAGCGGCTCTACGACGTAGCGGGCAACGGTTTCGTTGACCTCTTCGATCGTTACTGTCGGCCTCATGAACTCTGTCATATTGAATAAGCCTCCTTAATAAACCGCAGTGCGTTTGCTACTTCGAGTAAAGTTCGACGATAAGCTGCTCGTTGATGTCGAGATCGATCTGATCGCGCTCGGGAAGAGCAAGAACGCTGCCCTGAAGCTTCTCGATGTCAACCTCGAGCCATGCAGGAACCTGAACGCCTTCGTTGGAGACGAGGGCGGACTTGATTACCAGAAGCTCCTTTGCCTTCGGGGCAACAGCCACGAGGTCGCCGGGGCGCACGCGGAAGGACGGGATGTCCACGCGGCGGCCGTTCACCTGGATGTGGCCGTGGGTCACGATCTGGCGGGCTTCCTTGCGGGTCTTGGCGAAGCCAAGGCGGAACACGACGTTGTCGAGACGGGACTCGAGGATGCGCATGAGGTTTGCACCGGTAACGCCGGGCATGGACTTAGCGCGCTTGAAGTAACCGAGGAACTGCTTTTCCAGAACGCCGTAGATGAACTTGGCCTTCTGCTTTTCGCGCAGCTGCATACCGTATTCGGATTCCTTGCGACGACGCTTGGGCTGACGGATGGATTCCTTCTTGCTGCTGTAACCGAGAACAGCAGGATCCAGACCGAGCTGGCGACAACGCTTGAGAACCGGAGTCCTGTTAATTGCCATAGTGTATCGATCCTTTCAGTTAGACGCGACGACGCTTGCGCTGACGGCAACCGTTGTGCGGGATGGGGGTGCAATCCTGGATGCTGGCTACTTCGAGGCCTGCTGCCTGAAGGGAGCGGATAGCGGTCTCGCGACCGGAGCCGGGGCCCTTCACGTACACAGCAACCTTCTTGAGGCCGTGCTCCATAGCGGTCTTAGCCGCTGCCTCGGCTGCCATCTGGGCTGCGAACGGCGTGGACTTACGAGAGCCCTTGAAGCCGACGGTGCCAGCGGACTGCCAGGAGATCACATTGCCCTGAGGATCCGTGATGGAAACGATCGTGTTGTTGAAAGTGGATTTGATGTGCGCAGCGCCAACAGCGATGTTCTTGCGGTCAGAACGCTTGATGCGCGTGCGAACGTTTTTCTTAGCTGCCACTAGTTACACCCCTATTTCTTCTTGCCGCCGATTTGACGCTTCGGGCCCTTGCGGGTACGAGCGTTCGTGTGAGTGCGCTGACCGCGAACGGGAAGGCCGCGGCGGTGACGCAGGCCACGATAGCAGCCGATCTCCATGAGGCGCTTGATGTTCTGGGATACCTCGCGATGCAGGTCGCCCTCAGTGGTGAGGTTGGCCTGGATGTAATCGCGAAGCTTGGAAAGCTCATCTTCCGTGAGATCGTTCACGCGGGTGTCCGGGTTTACGCCGGTCTCTGCGAGGATCTTCTTGGAGGTGGTAAGGCCGATGCCGTAGATATAGGTCAAGCCGACTTCAATGCGCTTGTCGCGAGGGAGGTCGACACCAACGAGACGTGCCATGAATACGTTCCCTTTCTCTTTAACCCTGACGCTGCTTATGACGGGGATTCTCGCAGATTACGAGCACCTTGCCATGACGTCGAATGATCTTGCACTTGTCGCACATTTTCTTGACCGAAGGACGTACCTTCATATCATTTTCCTTTCGGTAATGTGTTTCTTTTTATCTACCACGCCCAGCCGCAGGCGATAGTTGGTTCGGTGAATCAGCGTTTTCCTACTTGTAGCGATAGGTGATGCGACCGCGATCGAGGTCGTACACGGAAAGCTCGACCTGGACCTTGTCGCCGGGGAGGATCTTGATGTAATGCATGCGCATCTTGCCGGAGATATGGGCCAAGATCTCGTGGCCGTTCTCAAGCTCGACCTTGAACATGGCGTTCGGGAGGGCTTCCACAACGGTTCCCTCAAGCTCGATTGCATCTTGTTTAGCCAAGACAGCTCCTTTGATACAGGTAGGTAGTCAAACGCAAATGGAAAGTCTATCAAGCCGTATGCCGTTTGGCAAGGAAACCCCACAAGGCCACCACATGTTGCCCGGGAGCCCGGACGACGCCTTGCCGCAGCCCGAAACCCAGCCTTGAAAGCGCCCGCTTTCGGCCGATGGCTGCCCCAAGACTGCCCAGGCACCCATCTGGCCAGTGGGAGCAAAAAGGCCGCAACCCGGATAGGCTGCGGCCCGATGTTGCGATGGTGCGCCGTGAGGGAGTCGAACCCGCGGCCTTGGGATTAAAAGTCCCCTGCTCTACCAGCTGAGCTAACGGCGCATCTCATAAGCAGTCGTAAATATTACGGCATGCATCTTGATAGGTCAATCGCAGGGAGCAAGGCGGGGAACAAGGCCGAGAAACCCGTACCCTTGCCGATCCGTTCCTATTTGACCTTCAGGAAACGGTACACCACGGCTGCAAGCGCGCCGCCCACCAGCGGGGCGACGATGAACAGCCAAACCTGGCCCAGGGCAACTGCGTCGCCGTTGAAGAACATCATGAGCGCGGGGCCGAAGGAACGGGCGGGGTTCACCGACGTGCCGGTAAGGGCGATGCCGAACAGGTGCACGAAGGTAAGGGAGAGGCCGATGATGAGGCCGGCGAACGGGGCGGTCTTCTCGGAATCGGTGGAGCCGAGAACGGCCATCACGAACGCACAGGTGAGGATGATCTCTACCAGGAAGGCGCCGCCCATGGAAAGCTCGACGGAGCTACGGGCGTCGTAGCCGTTGCAGCCCAGGCCGGTTTCGGCAACGGAAAGGCCGGAGCAGGAGACGATGAGCACCAGCACCGCAGCGGCGCAGATGCCGCCGATGAACTGGCCAACCCAGTAGCCGATAAGGTCCTTGCCGGAAAGGCGCTTGTCCAAAAACAGGCCCAGGGAAACCGCCGGGTTGATGTGGCAACCGGAGACGTTGCCGATGACGAACGCCATGCACACGATGGAAAGGCCGAACGCCAGGGCGATGCCCACGGTTCCGACGGTTGCGCCCGCAACGGCTGCGGTGCCGCAGCCGAACAGGGTAAGGACGAAGGTGCCGATGGCTTCGGCGCCGTACTTCTGGATAGAGGTTGCTTCCATGGTTCTCCAATCTTCGAAAAGAAATAAACGGCAATAGAGGGCAGCCGCCAGGCGGCCCACGAGCCCGGCCTAGGACCAACGCCGATCACCTGACGCGAAGGCGGTTAGGCCAGAGCAAACGTTGCGTAACAATACCAGATCAGGCTTAGGATGAGGAACTGACGAGCCTACTTAAGCTTTAGTTGAGTAAGGCGGCAGGCTGGCACCGGGCTCTAGAGGGCCGAAGGCTCCAGGCAAACGAACTCGACGCTGGCCACCTTGCCTTCATCGATCAGGATGCGGGCGATGCTCTTCGCGCTTCCGCCCCGCGGCTTGGTGGCACTACCGGGGTTCAGGTACAGAACGTCGCCGATGCGCTCTTCGCGGGGAACGTGGGTATGCCCGTGTACCACCACACGCACGTCTTCGGCGGGTGTGCCGATGTCTTCGGGGCGATGCGTCATGAAGAAGCGCACCCCACCGATGCGCGGACTGGCGGTGAAGGGGACCCCCATCCCCTGCATCCCCGCATCGCAGTTCCCCAACACCGCAACGGTTGGCGCGATGGCATCGAGCTCCATGAGGATGGAGGGTCGCTCCACATCACCTGCGCAGAGGATGAGGTCGCAGGGCGCAAGGGCCTGCTCGGCCTCGGCGCTTAAGCAGCCATGTATGTCAGAGACAACGCCGACCAGCATCTGCCGCCCCTAGAAGCGCAGGGCCTCGGGGTTCAGGCAGTCTGCGGGACGCTTGCCCGTTACCACGTCTATCGCAGCCTGCATGCTGCGATGGTGCAGCTCAAGGCCCGATTCTTCCGACCAGTAGGCAACGTGCGGGCTCAGCACCGTATGCGGTGCCTTCAGCAGCGGGTGGCCGAAGTCAACCGGCTCGCCCTCGAACACGTCGATGCCGGCGCCCCAGAGCCTTCCCTCTTCAAGGGCTTCGGCCAAGGCGACCGTGTCGATGACGGCCCCGCGCGAGGTGTTCACAACCACAGCGGTGGGCTTCATCGTTGCCAACCTTTCGGCATCGAGCATATGGCGCGTCTGCGGTGTGAGCGCGGTATGGAAGCTGACCACATCGGAAACACGCAGGAGCTCTTCATAGGAAAGGATGTCGTAGCCTTCGGGCGTGCGCCTGCCCGGCGTAAGCGAACGGGAGTAGCACACCACCTTGAAGCCCAGGCCAGCGGCCTTCTTCGCGCAGCAGCGGCCGATCTCACCCATGCCCACCACACCGAAGGTGCGGCCGAACGCCTGGCCATAGGGACGGCGGCAGGCGTAGTCCCAGATGCCGGCGCGCATGTCGGCATCTGTTTCGTTCAGGCGGCGCAAGCAGGCAAGCGCAAGCGATATGGCCTGGTCGGACACCACTTCAGTGCCGTAACCGGGAACAACGCACACCGCAGTGCGGTTCTTCGTGGCAGCTTCGACATCGATGCTGTCGTAGCCGATTCCGGTGCGGCTTACCACTTGAAGGTTGGGCAAGGCCTCGAACACCTTTGCAGGGAAGTTGCCATACGAGGTGACCACGCCATCGGCGTCGGAGGCATGCTCGATGATGGCCTCGGGGCTGCGGTCCTGGAACAGGGCAATCTCGATACCGGCCTTGGCGGCCATCTCCACTTCGATGTCGTTGCTATCGAAATCGGTGTCTACCACGACGATCTTCGGCACGGCTCTTCCCTTCTTATACTTGGCCCAAAGCCCTTGAACTGCGCGCTTGATACTGCCGGCAATAAAGCTAGCAACCAACTGGGCCATAGCAAAGCACCTACTTGGCGCTTTACCACCATTGGGTAACGGTGCCCGACTGGTTCAGCGAAACGGGCTCGCTCTTCGTTTCCGGCTCCATCTTGGTAAGCACGCCGGCGAAATCCTTGATGCGCGCCAGGAACTCGCGCTCCTCGTACGACTGCATATCGGCGTACTCGCTTAAGCTGCTGCTCACGCCGCGGGCGTCTATCCCGAAGGCGCGGGCATCGTACAGAGCGCGGTACAGATGGTACTCCTGGGTAACCACAACGCAACGCTGGACGCTGAAAACATTCTTTAAGCGGTACATGGTGTCGTACGTTGAGAGGCCGGCATGGTCGCAGAAGATGTCGTCGGCGGGTACTCCGTTCGCGCGCGCGTACTTCGCCATGGCCATGACCTCGTTGTAAGAGGAATCGGAGTTGTCGCCGCTCATGATGATCTTAGGGGCAACTCCGGCGTTGTAGAGCGCGGCAGCAACATCAAGCCGGTCCTTCAGGACGGCGGAAGGGCTGCCGTCCCAGTTGATGCCCGCGCCCAAAACCACAATGGCATCGGCGTTGAAGCTGGACGCCTCGGCCACGGCCTGCTGCTGGGTCTCTATCGCGGAACGGGTGGAGCCGCAAACCCAGGCATTGATTCCCAAGGGAACGCCCACCACCGCTATCACTGCAGCAAGGACCAGGCCCAATACAGCCCGTACCAGCCTGAATAAGCACCCGTGTTTTCTGCGTCTGTTCCCCATAGGAACCGATCATAGCAAACCAACCTGGATGCTCCACGCCCTTCACGCGGTAAGCGGGTTTTGTTCGATTGCAGACGTCCAACGATTCCCGCAGAACGAGCAAGGGCCCCGAGAACCGGGGCCCTTGCGGTCACACCAAGCGGAGCTTGGAACTAGCTGTCCTTACGGCGACGTGCCATTGCGGCGACGCCTGCGGCAGACGCGGCAACCGCCACGGCTGCTCCGCCGAACGCCATCAAGTTATCGCCCGTCTTGGTGGTGGAGGATTTCTCGGAAGCCACCTTCGCGGTGCCCTTTGGCTGATCGCTTTCTTCCTTGGGGGACTCAGGCGCAACGTACTTGTTGTCGAAATGCGCCATCACTTCCCCATCGGCCTCGTAGGTGCGATTGCCGTAGTCGATGGATTCGACCTTCAGCGTCTTCCCATCCTCGTCGCGAACAACCTTGACGATGACTTCGATGTCGGCATCGTTGGTCCAGCCATCACCGAGCTCAGAAGTCTCATGGATGATGTAGCGGTACTCGCCGGGTTCGGTGAACTCGATGTCGCCGAAGTCGGCCTTGCCGCCGCCGTTGACCGTGATGTCGGTCTGCTTGGCGGCAGGAGCGCCGTCCTGCGGCTGCAGCTGGAAGGTGAAGCTTTCCTCGGGCTTGACCGGACCGCCGTTGACGGTCTTGTACAGCTCGATCTTGCCAGTCGCGATGGACTTCACGTTGTCGAACGCGGCGGCATTCCTGCCGTTGGGGTAGGTTACCTCGGCCTTGATGGTGCCGTCGCCGTTGTCGGAGACCTTGACGGTAGCCAGCACATCGGATGCCGCGAACCAGCCGCCCTCGTTGTGGCCGGTCTCATGGACGATGTAGGTAAAGGTCTTCCCGTCATCTGCCTGGGTATAGCGGCACTTCCCTTCCTTATCTTGGAAGGTGGCGGTGCCGCCGGCCTTAACCGAAGCGGAATCGATCGCCTCGCCGTCCTTGACCCACTCGCCAGTGGCCTCGTCATGCTTGGCCTGGTACAGCTCGAAAGTGAACTCCTCGCCCTCGACTGCCTCGGTGCCGCCGTTGACGGTCTTGTAAACCTTGATCTCGGCGCTGCCCTCACTTGCGTACTTGTTGGCGAAGAGGGCAGATTCGGTGCCGTCGGCCTCCGTATAGGATTTGCCGTACTCGATGCCCTTTACCTCGACATGGCGGTTGGTTGCGTCCATGCCCACTTCGACGGTTGCAGTGACGGGGTCTTGGAAGGTCCAGCCGGCGTCGCTGCCGTCGGCCGCAGCTTCGCTGATGGTATAGGTGTAGGTGCCGCACGCCGTATCAGAGTAGACCAGGGCATCGAAGCAGACGGTCTGGCCGCCCTTGGCGGTTTTCGTGTCGATCACCTGGCCGGACGCATCCTTTAGCTCGAATTTGAACTCCTTGCCTTCGGCCGCGGCGGTGGCGTCCTCGATGGTCTTATGCACCTTGAGGGATGCAGCAGCCTCGGAGCAGTAGGCGTTGTTGAAAGCTGCAGTGTAGACGCCATCGCTCTGGGAGATGCGACCGCTAGGATCGTTAAGGGTTGCCACCAGCGAGTGGCCGTCGGCGGCATAGCTCACCACGTAGGAGAAGTCGATGTCATCCGCGTTGACCCAACCCTCGGCCGTGCTCGGGTTTTCAGAGAGCTTGTAGCTGTAGGTACCTGGCTCGCTGAAGGTCAGGTTCGCCAGGGATACCGTTCCTTCAGCCGTATCGGCATCCACGGTAGCCTTGGCTACCTCAGCGAGCTCGCCTGTGCTGCTGTCAACGGAACAAAGCGTGAATCCGAAGCTCTCGCCTTCAAGAAGGGAGCCGTTGTTGACGGTCTTCTTCAGCTTCAGCTCAGCCTTCGCAGGCGCGAAGACGTCAGTGAACTCGGCAGCGTTCGTGCCACGGCCGTAAGTTGCCTCGACCTTCAGGCTGCGGTCGCTGTTCTCGGAAACCTTAACGGTTACCTTCACATCGGAATCGGCTGTCCAGCCCTTGTCGTTGTGGCCCACCTCGTGCACGGTGTACTCGAAAGTCTTGCCGATATCATCGGTGGTGTACTCAACGCCCTCGAAGCTGGCGGTTCCCCCAGCCTGGGTTTTGGCGGTGGAGACGACGTTGCCTTCCGAATCCTTCAGCTCGAACTCAAACCACTCGCCCGCAACGGCTTCGGTTCCGCCGTTGACGGTCTTGGATACCTTCAGGCCGGAGTCCGCCTTCGTGGAATAGGTGTTGTTGAAGCTGGCATACTGAGCTTCGACGTTATCGTACTTGACGGTAACGGTTGGCTTTTCAGAGCCAGTAGGCTGGCTCACGCTTACCGTGGCCAGGACATCAAAGGCCTTGGTCCATTCTTTGCCCAGTTGGTCCTTCTCATGGATCCTCAGGACGAAGCTCTTGCCATAGAATTCCTCGCCCAGGGAAACAGTGCCGAAAGTGGCCATGCCCGAATCGTCGGTCGTGGCATCCTCGATCATCTTGGCAACCTTCTGGGCACCCTCGTAACCGCTTTCGTACATAACGGTGAAAGTGAACTTCTCGCCGGTCTTGGGCGCGGCCCCATTGACGGTCTTTTTCGCCTTCAGTTGGAACTCGCCAGTAGCAGGCGCCGTGTAGGTGTTGTTGAAGGTAGGCGCCGAATCAAGCTGCTCGCCTGCCTTGAGGTAGTGGACCGCGGCGGAAAGCTTGCCGGTGGCATCGTCCTTGGTAACGACAACCTGGGCAGTGTAGACGGTCGTGTCGTACTCAACATGCGCCAAGCTACCAGCCTGCTCTTGAATGCCATAGGTGTAGGTGCCGGGTGCATCGAAGCTCAGGGCGTCGAAATCAACCGTTGTGGCTACGCCGTCTCGTGAAGCAGAGGTGGTCTTGGAATCAATTACTTTACCCTTATGATCGCCCTCGTTCTGGTCGATGAGCTGGAGGGTGAACTCGTCATTACTCATATCGCGACCATTCAGCACCTTCTTCGCCTGGAGCGTTGCCGAAGTAGCCTCGGCGTAGGTGTTGTCGAACAGCGCCTTGGTTCCATCTGCCGTCGCGGTGCTGTACTCGTAGCTCAGGTCAAGCGAGCCCTTGCCGTTGTCGGTAGCCGTCACGGTTACCAGCACGTCGTCAGCGAAGGTCCAGCCCTCTTCGGGCGTACCCTCTTCGTGGATAACGTACTTGTG
>CAVDDI010000027.1:0-13223 GCA_963607675.1 bacterium
AGTACTACCACTACAAGAACCACATGGGAACCGAAGTGCTCGACAACGGCGGCTACTTCGACCTTACCTCGCTCGACATGGCAAGCGACCTTCGCCGCGACACCATCCTCACCTTGGAGAAGATGGGCATCCCCGTTGAGTACTCCCATCACGAAAGCGGCCCCTCCCAGCAGGAGATCGACCTGCGTTTCGACGATGCCCTCAGCATGGCCGACAACGTTATGACCTACAAGATGGTGGTCAAGGAGATAGCCAACAAGTACGGCGTGTATGCCTCGTTCATGCCCAAGCCCATCGCCTCCGCGCCCGGCTCCGGCATGCACATCCACCAAAGCCTGTTCGATGTGGAGGGCAACAACGCCTTCTTCGACGCTTCCGACCCCGATGGCTACAACCTCTCCAAAACGGCCAAGCACTACATCGCCGGCCTGTTGAAGTACGTTCCGGAGTTCAGCCTTCTTACCAATCCCAGCGTGAACTCCTACAAGCGCTTGGTGCCCGGCGGCGAAGCCCCGGTGTGCATTTCCTGGGCGCGCAACAACCGTTCTGCCCTGGTGCGTATCCCCGGCTACAAGCCCAACAAGGAAGAGGCATGCCGCGTGGAGCTGCGCAGCCCCGACCCGGCGGCCAACCCCTACCTGGCGTTCTCGGCTGTTCTCGCAGCCGGCTTGAAGGGCATCGAAGAAGAGCTTGAGCTTTGCCCGCCCATGGAGGAATCCATCGAAGGCGCCACTTCCCGCCAAGAGCTCATCGATGCCGGTTACCGCGTTCTGCCCGACACCTTGGGCGAAGCGGTAGAGCTGTTCGCCAAGTCGGAGCTCATGAAAGAGGTTTTGGGCGAGCATATCCATTCCTTCCTGGTAGATGCCAAGCGTGAGGAATGGAACGAGTACCAGAAGCAGGTATCCGGCTGGGAACTCGATCGATATCTGGGTGTGCTGTAGGAGGACGTCATGCAACAAAGGAAGAACGTCATATTCATTGCCGACAGCCTCGACAATGCCCATAAGTTCCAGGCGGTGCTCTCCAGCCTCGATGTGGACGTGGCAGCCGGATCTTCGCTTCAGTTCAAGAAGCTCCTTTCCGACAACCCTTCGTACGACCTGGTTATCTACGAGGCAACCGCCGAAGCCGCGCAAACGCTGGCGGCGGTAGAGCAGGCGCTCATCGACGACGGGGGAGTGCCCATCCTCATCATCGTGAAAGAGGAAATGCTCTCGGGCTTCCGCCTTCCCGTGCAGATAAACTGCGACTTCGTGGTGCACGGTGCCAGCTCCGAGGAATGCTCGCTGCGCATCCGCCAACTGCTGTGGCCGGGCAACGAAAGCTCCACGAACGACTTCATCAGCATCGACGGCATGACCATCAACCTGGCAACCTACCAGGTCACGGTGAACGGCGAGCCGGTCGATTTCACCTACCTCGAGTATGCACTGCTGGCCTTCTTGGTAACGCATCCGGGCCGCACCTATTCCCGCGATGCCCTGCTGCGCCGCGTATGGGGCTTCGACTACTTCGGCGGCTCCCGCACGGTCGATGTGCACGTAAGGCGCGTGCGCGCCAAGCTGGGCCCCGAGCTTTCCCAGCATCTGGAAACGGTTCGTGGCGTGGGCTACCTCTGGAGCTAGGGCAACGCCTTGCGGCTATAATCGTAGGGTTCGAACACGAGAGGAACCCTTATGTCTAAAACCGTTGCAGTTATCGACGGAAACTCGCTGATGCACCGTGCCTATCATGCGGTGCCGCCCGCTATGACGGCGCCCGATGGCACGCCCACCAACGCGGCATTCGGCTTCTTCTCGATGTTGCTCAAGTTCATCGAAACCGAGCATCCCGATGCGCTGGTGTGCGCCTTCGACAAGGGTCGCCCGCAATTCCGCATCGATGCCTTGGAGCAGTACAAGGCCCAGCGCCCTCCCATGGATGAAGACCTGAAGGTCCAGTTCCCGGTGGTAGAGAAGCTGCTGGCTTCCATGAACGTGCCCGTCGTGGCCCTTCCCGGCTGGGAGGGCGACGACATATTGGGTACCGTTGCCGCCCGCAACGAGCAGTTGGGCTACAAGACGCTGCTGGTCACCGGCGACAAAGACGCTTACCAGCTGGCAAGCGACCTCACCAAGATCGTTACCACCAAGCGCGGCATCACCGATGTGGTTGTCTACGGCCCCGCCGAGGTGGAAGAGCGCTACGGCGTGAAGCCCAGCCAGTTCACCGATTTCCTGGGCTTGAAGGGCGACAAGGCCGATAACATCCCCGGCGTGCCCGGCATCGGCGACAAGAAGGCCGCCTCCATGCTGCAGTCCTACGGGAACCTTGAGGGCATTTACGCCAACCTCGACAAGTTCAAGGGAAAGCAGCTGGAGAACCTTACCAACCACAAAGACGATGCGTTCCTTTCGCGCCAGGTGGCCACCATCGTGCGCGATGCCGATTTCGATCTGGATGTTGAGGCGGTGACGTTTCCCAGCTTCGAGCCATCGAAGGTCACCGAGGCGTTCACCGAGGTGCGCATGATGGCCCACCTGCAGAAGGTCCTGGCCCTGCAAGGGGGCAAGGTAGAAACCGCCGACCTGGGGCCGTGGGACACCATCGTCGAGGGCGATCGGGCCATGGCGGCCGTGGAAGCGCATCTTTCCGATGATTTCCTGGGCGTTGCCTGGAGCCGCAATGCCCAGGCCTCGCTCTTCGATGAGGGGCTTTCCCTTGCGGTGAACCTAGGCGAAGAGGGCACGGCGCTGCTGCGCGATGCAGAGGCCGAAGACGCCCTTGCCCTTATGGTGCGCGAGGCCAGCCTTGCCGTTGCCGATGCCAAGGCCCTGCTGGGCTTGGTGTTCCCGCCCGATGGCTCCAAGCCGGCGAAGGTTGCTGCCGGGGAGGTGCTCGAGGCGCGCTTCTTCGATGTGACCTTGGCGGCCTATGTGGCCGACTCCAACAACGGCGCGGCCCAGGTTGCTGCCCTCATGGAACGCTATGCCGGTGCGGTGCTTCCCGAGGAAAAGGACCCCGACCGCCTTCTGGCCCTGAACGCCGCCGCCGTTGCCGCGCTGGTTGCCCCCCTGGCGCAAGCGCTCGACGAGGGCGATGCCCGCAAGGTGTACGAAGCCATAGACCTGCCGTTGGTTGGCGCGCTTTCCTGCATGGAGCGAACCGGAGCCGCGCTGGACATCGAGCATCTGGCGAAGCTCGCAGAAAGCACCGGCGCCGAAGTGGACCGCCTGAAGCAGGCCATCTACGAAAGCGCTGGGCGCGAGTTCAACGTCGATTCGCCCAAGCAGCTTTCCGAGGTGCTCTTCGACGAGTTGGGGCTTACCCCCGGCAAGAAGAACCGCAACGGGTATTCCACCGACGCCCGCGTGCTGAAGGAGCTCACCGCCGAGCACGAGCTGCCGGGCTTGATGCTGGAGTATCGCGAGTATGCCAAGATCAAGTCAACCTATATCGACGCCCTGCCCTCCATGCGAGCGGGCGATGGGCGCGTGCATTCCTCGTTCAACGAGATGGTAACCACCACCGGCCGCCTTTCGTCTTCGAACCCGAACCTGCAGAACATCCCCGTGCGCACCGATTTCGGGCGTCAGATACGCACCTGTTTCGTGCCCTTGGCTGAAGGAGAGGTGTTCCTTTCCGCCGACTATTCCCAGATCGAGCTTCGCCTGCTGGCCCACCTTTCCGGGGACGAGCACCTTATCCAGTCGTTCAATTCCGGGGAGGACTTCCATGCCAGCACCGCCTCGCGCGTGTTCGGCGTTCCCATGGAAGACGTTACCCCGCAGATGCGCAGCCGCGCCAAAGCCGTGAACTTCGGCATCGTCTACGGGCAGCAGGCCTATGGCCTTTCGCAATCGCTCCATATCCCGTTCTACGAGGCGAAGGAGATGATCGACCGCTACTTCGAGGTGCACCCCGGCGTGCGCGCGTACTTGGATGGGGTAGTGGCCCAGGCACATGAAGACGGCTATGCCTCCACGCTCTTCGGGCGTCGACGCTACATCCCCGAGCTGCGGGCGAAGAATGCCGCCCAACGCGGCTTCGGCGAACGTACCGCCATGAACCATCCCATGCAGGGCACGGCGGCCGACATCATCAAGATGGCCATGCGCCAGGTGCAGGAAGAGCTGGTGAACCGCGGCCTCGGTGCGCGCTTGATGCTGCAAGTGCACGACGAGCTGGACCTTTCGGTTCCCGAATCCGAGGTGGAAGAGGTTTCCCAGCTGGTTCAGGGCATCATGGAATCGGTGGCGGAGCTTTCCGTTCCCCTGCTGGCCGATGTGCAGTGCGGTGCCAATTGGGCGGAAGCTCACTAGCGGTTCCAGCGCTTGCCTGCCCTGTGAGCGGCCTCTATATTGCCCCCAATGGACGTCTCGGGCGGCCCTTACCATTTTAACGGGTAAAATCGGCGATGCCGAAGGCCTTAGCAATTACTTTGCTAGCATGATTCCCGATAAGAGGAAAGGGATATCGTGAGCACGTTTATCGGCAACAACATTCATTCCATCAGGGTGAACTACGGATTGACCCAAGACCAGCTGGCCAAGGTCACCGGCATCAGCCAAACGTCCATCTCGGCTTGGGAGTGCGGGAAGAGCGTCCCGCGCCTCAAAAGCGTGAAACGCATCGTTGCCGCTTTCCCCGATTTGGATTTGGACGACCTGTACAGCCAATCGCTTGGCTATTCGCGCCGCGTGCTGCGCAACGCCAACGACGACTCCGAGGGCCGTTCCCTCTGCGCTCCCTTGTACGGC
The DNA here is from genome assembly GCA_963607675.1 of bacterium. Taxonomy (GTDB): domain Bacteria; phylum Actinomycetota; class Coriobacteriia; order Coriobacteriales; family Eggerthellaceae; genus Anaerotardibacter. Next base: position 4,743 of record CAVDDI010000027.1, read on the forward strand.
TCCATCGCCGCCGGCAAGCCCATCGACATGCTGGAGTCCGACTCGCTCCATCCCATCCCCGGCATCCTGGCAAAGCGCTATCCGCAGGCCTTCTACCTGAAGGTCCAGGGTGAATCGATGAACCGTAGGCTTCCCAACGGTTGCTATGCGCTGGTGGACCCGCGGGTAACCGAGGCCATCGACGGCAAGGTCTATGCGGTTTGCGTGGGCACCTCGGAAGCCACGGTGAAGCGTGTGCGCAGGAAGGAAGACGGCATCGTGCTGGAGCCGGATTCCACCGACCCTTCCTTCATTCCTCAGGTGTTCAACAGCGCTGAGGAAGGAGAGCAAACGCTTTCCATAATCGGGCAGGTGGTTTGGTTCACCGTGCCCTTCGACTTCGAGATCTAGCATCGGCAGCCTGCGGCCATCGGGCCACGGGCAACCTTCCCTGCGGCTTTTCCGGCTGCTCTTCCCGCTTTTTTCGACGGTACCCGCCCATGCGTTGCGTTCACCGTTACTTCCCGGCGGCATGTTTGACGGTGGGGCAATACCCGATAAACTGGTAAGACCTTATGAGGAAGGGTTCTGATGGAAAGTTGGCTTTTCCGGGCGCGCAGGGCATCCGGTCTATCGGTTGACGAATGTGCGCAGCATCTATGCTTAACGCGGGATGGCTACCTTGAGCTGGAGCTCGCTCCCGGCAAGCTGTGCTTGAACGAGGTGTTCGCCCTGGAAACGCTTTTCAGCGGCGAGGGCAACGCCATCCTATGGGATGCGTTGCTCGACCTGAAGCCGGCGGGCCTTTAGCTCGGAAGGCCCCGGTACCGCCCAAGCCCTTGACGGTTTGGCTTGTTTGGGTGTAAGAATGAGCAGCTGGGTTTCTCCGGCATAGTCCAAAAAGCATAAAAGACAGAACAAAGCAGCCTGGTTGCAGGTCTGTTGTCTCTTGGCTGCGGCCTTGGTCCTACGTGCGTTGCGCGTCGCGTGCTGTCACCTACAGAAAGGGATTCTATGGGTGATACTGAACGTGTTCGCAATTCTGCCAAGGTGCTGGTGGCTATCTCCATCGGCGCCTTCCTGGCAACCTTCAATGAGACTTTCCTGAATGTGGCGCTTACGCCCATCATGCAGGATTACGGCGTTACCTCGGGCGATGTGCAGTGGGTTTCCACCGCATACATGCTGGTGGCTGCCGTAACGGTTCCCGTTACCAGCTTCCTGTACCGCAGCGTGCCCACCCGCCGGCTGAGCATCATCGCGCTTGGCCTGCTATTGCTCGGCACCCTTGTCGGTGCCGCTTCCCAGAGCTTCCCCATGCTCATCGTGGCCCGCTGCATCCAGGCCTTGGGCACGGGCATGATCGTGCCCATCGGCATGAACCTCACGCTGCTGGTTGCGCCGCAGGGCAAGCTGGGCACCTACATGGGCATCGTCAGCGCGGCCACGCTCGTCGGCCCCGCTTCCGGCCCCATCGTGGGCGGTTTCATGTTGGCGGTTGCCAGCTGGCATGTGCTGTTCCTGGTGTTCGCCGCCCTTACGGTTGTGGCCATCGTCGTGAACCTGCTGTTCGTGGGCAACTTCGAGAAGCTCACGCATCCCAAGCTCGACGTTTCCTCGGTTGCCCTTATCTGCGTTGGCCTTATCGGCATCATGTATGCGATCTCCACCGCGTTCTCGAACCAGGCGGTTGCGGGTGTTTCCTTCGTTATCGGCGCGGTGTGCCTGGGCGCATTCGTCGTTCGCCAGAAGAAGATCGAAAACCCCCTGCTCGACTTGCGCCCCTTTGGCGACAAGGGCTTCGTTTGCGGCGTGATCGTGGTGTTCATCGCCTTCATGGCTGTGTTCGCCATGAACATCCTGCTGCCGCTGTTCATGCAGAACAAGATGGGCTTCAGCGCCCTCGATGCGGCACTTACCTTGTTGGTTCCCTGCATGTCGTGTGTGGTGTTCGCGCCTTTGGCAGGCAAGCTGTTCGACCGCTATGGCTTCAAGTACACGCTTCCTGCCGCCTTGTTGGTTATGTCGGGCTTCCTGTTCCTCATCGGGCACTTGGGCGAAGCGGCAACCGCCGTGCTCATCGCCGCGGTGTACCTGCCCATCCTGTGCGGTTGCAATTTCAGCATCGGTCCCTCGCAGAGCTTTGCCCTCGATAGGCTCACCGAGGAACTGCACCCCCACGGCGTTACCGTGTGCTACACGGCAATCCAGGTGGCGGGTTGCATCGGCTCCTCGTTCTACGTCGGCATCATGAGCGGCGTGCAGCAACAGGCCCTTTCCGCCGGTGCCTCTTTGGGCGATGCGGTAACGGCGGGCTTCACCACCAGCTGCACTGTTGCGTCCATCCTGGCACTCGTGGGCTTCTGCTTTGCGGTGGCCACGGCGGTTTTCTCTGTCCGCAGGCCCGTTTCCCATGCGGTTTCCCCTTCCGACCAGGTTATCTCCCAGGTCATGTTCCGCGACGTATACTCGATCCCCAGCTCGGCCAGCGCCTACGAGGCCCTGCTGTTCATGACCGAGCACCACACCAGCGGGCTTCCCGTCGTCGGCTCTGATGGCTCTGTTGCCGGGTTCGTTTCCGACGGCGACATCATCCGCGCGATTGCCGACGAATCGGAAGACAAGTTGGATATGGCTTACGTCTACAGCGAATGGAAGCGCAGCGGCAGCCTGAAACAGTCGCTTGGGCGCCTGAAGGGCGTTGCCGTCTTGGACGTTTCCACCACGAAGGTGGTAAGCGTGGAGCTGGAACAGGGCATCGAACGGGTGTGCCGTCTGCTCTCGTCTCATAACATCAAGAAGATCCCTGTCACGGAGAACGGCAAGATCGTCGGCGTGGTTGGCCGCAGCAACCTGCTTCGCTACCTTATCGGCGAGCAAGCTCAGGCATAGGTTCGCGCTAGATACCAATTAGGTTAGGCGCATCGTTCGCAAATAAGCGGATCGGCACGCTGAAACCGGTTTTTGGGAGGGGCCTTGTGCCCCTTCTTCTTTCCAGGCTGCGAAACTGCCCTGTTGCGCCTGCTGGCCCTTCTCCTGCAGGTTGCCGGATTGCGTTTGATAGACTTGTCACCGAATGAGAAGAGCCGCCGCCCTCTGCTGGGGCGTTGTTGTTAGGAGCTGCCATGCCGAAGCTGCTGCAGTCTTTGCCCATAGGTTCCCTAGTCTTGCGAAACCGCCTGGTCATGCCACCTATGGCAACCGAGAAATCAGAAGGGGAGGGGCGGGTAAGCCAGGCACTGCTTGATTATTACGACGAGAAGACCAAGGGCGGCTATTTCGGCCTGGTGGTAACCGAGCACAGCTACATCTGCGAAGAGGGAAAGGCCAGTGTGCATCAGATCTCCTTCGCTCGCGATGAGGATGTTGCCGGTTTGGCGAAGCTTGCCGAAACCATCCATCGCAACGGCTCGAAGGCTATTGCCCAGATCAACCATGCGGGCGGCAAGGCTATCTGCGCCCTGAACGGTGCCGCCTTGGCCCCCGCCCCTTCGGCCATGCCCTACACCACCACGCGGGGCGAAGCGGTGCAGGCGCGCACCATGACCCAGGAAGAGATCGATGAGGTTGTTTCCGCGTTCGCTGCCGCCGCTCGCCGTGCCAAGGAGGCCGGCTTCGATGGGGTGGAAGTCCATTCCGCGCATGGCTACCTGCTGGGCCAGTTCTACTCGCCGCTTACCAACAAGCGAACGGATCAGTATTCCGGCGCCACCATCGAGGGGCGGGTTCGCCTGCATTGCCAGGTGATCGCCGCGGTACGTGAAGCGGTTGGCGCCGATTTCCCCATTGCCCTGCGTTTGGGTGCCTGCGACTACCAAGAGGGCGGCAACACGGTGGAAGATGCCGTGGGTGCCGCAAAGATCCTAGAGGCGGCAGGGGTGGACCTTTTGGATATCTCGGGCGGCCTTTGCGGCTATCGCGGCTCCGGTTCCAAGGAAGAGGGCTACTTCGGTGAAGAGGCCGCCGCGATTCGCCGTGCGGTTAGCATCCCTGTCATCCTTACCGGCGGCGTGCGAACCCCTGAAGGTGCCGAGCGCCTGCTTGAAGAGGGTAAGGCCGATCTGGTGGGTGTGGGGCGTGCGGTACTCAAGGACTCAACATGGGCGAAGGCCGCCATCGAGCGGTTCGGCGGCGCTCCCGTGCGCGGCACCGTGTTCTTCGATTACGATGGCACGCTGCACGACAGCATGGCCATCTATGGGCCAGCCTTCCGCGCTGCGTATGCATGGCTGGTGGAAGAGGGCCATATGCCTCCGCGCGAGTTCACCGATGAGTGGATAAGCCAGTGGCTGGGGTGGACCACCGAGAACATGTGGACCACGTTCGCCCCCAATCTGCCCGAGCCGGTTTGGCGCCATGCAGCGGGAATCGTCGGCAGCGAGATGGATCGCCTTACCGAGGAAGGCGCGGCGCGCCTGTTCAATGGCGTGCCCGAGCTGCTGGAGCGGCTGAAGGCCGAAGGGTATCAGCTGGCGTTCCTCAGCAATTGCCGCACCGATTACATGAACGTTCACCGCAAGGTGTTCGGTTTGGACAGGTGGTTCGATGACTATTATTGGGCGGAAGGCTATGGCGACATCCCGAAATGGCAGATCTACCGGCAGGTATGCAACCGCCATGCCCTCCCGCAAATTATGGTGGGCGATCGATTCCATGATATGGAGGTTGCCGAGAAGGCGGGCATTCCCTTTGTGGGCTGCGCGTACGGGTTCGGAGCCGAAGGCGAACTTGAAGGCTCCGATGCGCAGATCTCTTCCCCGAACCAGATTCCCGAGGCAGTAGCCCGTCTGATCGGGTAGGGAAGGGGTCGAACCAAGCTGTTTTTGCGGCTGTAACCTTCAACGCCTATACTTGTCTCGTTTACACGCAAGGCGCGCAAATGCGCGCTTTCAGGCAACGGAAGGAAGCACGATGCCCACTTACGCGGAAATGGGAAAAGAAGAGCTCACCACGCTCAAGACCGCACTGACCGAGGAATACGAGACGTTCAAGGCGCAGGGGCTTTCCCTGAACATGGCGCGCGGCAAGCCTGGCTCTGACCAGCTTGACCTGAGCATGCCCATGCTGGACATCCTGCCTTCTACCGATGAATGCAAGGCAGCTTCCGGCACCGACATCCGCAATTACGGCGTGGTAGACGGCCTGCCCGAGGCAAAAGAGCTCATGGCCTCCATGCTCGACGACTCCGCGGACAACACCATTGTGTTCGGCAACTCCAGCCTGAACATCATGTACGACACCGTTATGCGCTGCTGGGTGTTCGGCACCTTGGGTTCCACCCCGTGGAGCCAGCTGGACAAGGTCAAGTTCGTGTGCCCCGTTCCCGGCTATGACCGCCACTTCGGCGTAACCGAGGCCTTCGGCATCGAGATGGTAACCGTTCCCATGACCGAGGACGGCCCCGACATGGACGCTGTCGAGGAACTGGTCGCCAACGATTCCGCCTTCAAGGGCATCTGGTGCGTTCCCAAGTACTCCAACCCCGGCGGCGTCACCTACTCCGACGAGGTTGTGCGCCGTCTGGCTTCCATGAAGTGCGCTGCAGAAGACTTCCGTATCTTCTGGGACAACGCCTACACCGTGCATCATCTGTACAGCGACGCCGCCCAGCAGGACCAGCTGCTCGACATCGCTGCTGCCTGTTTAGAAGCTGGCAACCCCAACCGCTACTTCAAGTTCGCTTCCACTTCCAAGGTAACCTTCCCCGGTGCCGGCGTTGCCGCCATGGCCGCCAGCCCCGAGAACGTCGCCGAGATCAAGAAGCGCATGGGCGTTCAGACCATCGGCCACGACAAGCTGAACCAGTTGCGCCACGTCCGCTTCCTGAAGGACGCCGACGGCATCGCCGCCCATATGGCGAAGCATGCCGCCATCATCCGCCCGAAGTTCGAGCTGGTGCTGAAGATGCTGGAAGAGGGCTTGGCAGAAACCGGCAGCTGCTCTTGGAGCAACCCGCGTGGCGGCTACTTCGTTTCCTTCAACGGCCCCGAGGGCACCGCAAAGCGCATCGTTTCCCTGGCGAAGGAAGCGGGCGTTACCATGACCGGCGCTGGCGCCACCTACCCCTACAAGAACGACCCCACCGACTCGAACATCCGCATTGCCCCCACGCTTCCTCCGCTGAGCGAACTGGAGAGCGCCCTGAAGGTGTTCGTCTGCTGCGTGAAGCTCGCCACCGTCGAAAAGCTGCTCGAGGCATAAGGACGGCATTGCACTAAAATCCATTGGCAACCGCTGATCGCAAGGGCTTCCAGACCTGAGGGTTTGGGAGCCCTCTTGTTGTTTATGCCGTTGGTAGGGCATGGCAGCCGCGTTGCTGCTCGTCTGTTGGGCCCTGTGGGTTGCGAACCCGCTCAAGGGCCATAGGGTGCGCTCGCTTTTGTGATTAACACGCTGGAATCAGGGATGTCGTATAATCCGTCACTATCGCTAACTAAAGCGAATCGACCGACCGCATCCTGTGGCGCAGCTAGGCTTCTGCATGCTGCCTGGAAGCCGCACCCAACCGCTCCTTCGGGTGCTCGTTCGCTTCGTTTTGGCTGGAACACCCTGCAAGCCCCCTAGGCAGAAAGCGAATGGCATGGTATCTCACGATTTCTGGGTATTGCTCGCAATGCTCCTCTACTTCATCGTGGTCGTGGTCATCGGCTTCGTGTACGCGAAGAAGTCGAACCAGTCCACGGAGAACTACTTTTTGGGCGGAAGGCGCCTAGGCCCCTGGCTCACAGCCCTTTCGGCGGAGGCTTCCGATATGTCGGGCTGGCTGCTTATGGGCCTTCCGGGTGTTGCCTACTTCACGGGTGCATCCGATGCTATGTGGACGGCCATCGGCCTGGCCATCGGCACGTACCTTAACTGGCTGTTCGTGTCGAAACGCCTGCGCAAGTACTCAGAGGTTGCCAACAACTCCATCACGCTGCCCGATTTCTTCTCGAATCGCTTCCACGACACGAAGAACATCCTCATGACCATCTCGGCGCTCGTGATCCTGCTGTTCTTCTCTATATATGTGGGAAGCTGCTTCGTCACGTGCGGCAAGCTGTTCGCCACGCTGTTCGGGCTCGATTACGCCACGATGATGGTCTTGGGCGCCATGATCGTGTTCCTGTACACCTTCGTAGGCGGCTACCTTTCGGTATGCACCACCGACCTTATCCAGGGCACCATCATGATCTGCGCTTTGGTGGTGGTGTTCTTCGGTTCCATTGCCAGTGCCGGAGGAATCGACAACACGGTTGCGTTCCTGCAGAGCATCCCCGGGTTCCTCTCGGGCACCGAAATCGCCACCCCTATTGTGGGGGAAGATGGCAAGCAGCTGGTGGAAGCGGGCATGCCGCTCTTCGGTGAGGCCGGTCAGTACGGCGTAGTTACCATCATCTCTGGGCTTGCCTGGGGCTTGGGCTACTTCGGCATGCCGCAGGTGCTGGTGCGCTTCATGAGCGCAACGCATTCCAGTGAGCTGCGCAAATCCCGCCGTATCGCCACGGTTTGGGTTGTTGTTTCCCTGTTCAGCGCAGTGTCCATCGGCCTTATCGGCCGTGCGGTCATCCCAACCGAGTTCCTTACCCAGGCCAGCGCCGAGAACATCTTCATCGTCCTTTCGAACATGATCTTGCCCTCGTTCATGTGCGGCCTGGTGGTATCAGGCATCTTCGCCGCTTCCATGTCGTCTTCCTCCTCGTATCTGCTTATCTCCGGCTCTGCCGTGGCCGAGAACATCTATCGTGGCCTTATCAAGAAGGATGCCACCGATACCCAGGTGATGATCGTGGCGCGCCTCACCCTGGTGGCCGTATTGCTTTTCGGCATCGTCATAGCCCTCGACGAGAACTCGTCTATCTTCCAAGTGGTCTCATACGCCTGGGCGGGCTTTGGCGCCTCGTTCGGCCCCTTGATGCTCATGAGCCTGTATTGGCGCCGCGCCAACTTCCAGGGAGCGCTTGCGGGCATGCTGGTCGGTGCGGTGTCGGTGCTGGTATGGCACAGCTTCGTGAAGCCCCTGGGCGGCATCTTCGGCGTATACGAGCTTCTTCCTGCGTTCATCCTGAGCCTGCTGGCCATCGTGGTTGTGTCGCTTGCCACCGAAGAGCCTGGCAAGGAAGTTGTGAAGGAATTCGACTCGTATATGGATTCGGAGTGCTAGCGCGGTCTTTTTAGCCGGGAATCGAGCCGAAATATTTTCCGAAAAGTTTGGACAGGGGAGTCGGAGCAAGGCGTTCCGGCTCCCTTCGTGTTTCTCGGTGGTTATCGCTGAATAGTTGCTTGACCAGGCTTTTAGATGAAATAAACCGCAAAATGGGGGCGGCGGGATATATGGATATGCCCGGGGGCGTGTAAAGGATTGACACGCCATTCATCTTTGCGTATCATTCCCTTGCTCGCTTGAACGGAAACAACGTTCCAAGCGAACAGCAGCTTGAAAATTGCACATGATTCCAAGCGAATTCGGGAGTGTTCCAGAGCGGTCAAATGGGACGGACTGTAAATCCGTTGGCTACGCCT
>CAVDDI010000028.1:0-12643 GCA_963607675.1 bacterium
CTTCCGCACCTGCACGCGTCTCGCGCTCAAGCTCGCGAGCCTCTGCCAAGATGGTGTCTGCCTGCTGCTGGGAGATACGGACGATCTCCTGCTCGCTAGCGATGGTGATGGCCTGGCTACGGGCGTCTTCGATAAGACGGCTAGCCTGAGCCTCGGCCTCGTCCAACAGAGCCTGGCGCTCGCGGATCACCTGACGCGCCTGGGCGAACTCGCTCGGGAACGTATCGCGGATCTCGTCCAGGATCTCGAAGGCAGCCTGGGCATCTACGGCCCTGAAGTTACCGCCCTTGCCGAATGCAGTCTTGGAATCCTCGATGAGCATGGTGAGCTCTTCGATGAGATTCAATACCCCTGTTTCGTCCATATACATCCTTCCAAATCATGCACCGATCTGCGCATGAGAATATAAACATAACTTAGAAGTTTAGTTCATTAAGGTACTAGTGTAGCAAAAAGCCATGATTTGCGGAAAACCCGTACAAGACAAGGATCTGCGAGACCCAGCTACTGCTACGAGTTCTTGGCCGCATACGCATCGGCGAAGTACTCATGGAGGGCAACTTCCACGCAAGGAGGAACAAAGCCCTTCACATCCCCGCCCATAGACGCCATCTCGCGGATGATGGACGAAGACAGGTACATGAACTTCGGGGGCGACATGATGAAGAAGGTCTCGAGGTCCTTCGAAAGCTCGTAGTTGAGCGCTGTCATCTGGAACTCGTACTCGAAGTCGGTGATGGCGCGCAGGCCCTTAACCACAACATGGGCATCGAGTTGATGCACGCAATCGACCAGCAGGCCCTCGAAGCTGATCACGCGAACATTGGGAAGATCGGCAACCGCTTCCGTTGCAAGGCGCACGCGCGTTTCAAGCTGGAAGATGGGGCTTTTCTTCGCCGATTTCGCAACAGCAACAACGACCTCGTCGAAGATCTGCGCCGCACGCGAGATAACATCGAAGTGCCCTGCGGTAATGGGATCGAATGTCCCGGGGACAACCGCTCGTTTCATCTATTCTTCCTTCCTCAACGTTATAAGCGAGGTGGCTCCGTAGTCCTTAGCGGAGACCTGGGAGTATTCTAGCGCAACGCAGGCAAGCTCCACCTTCTGCTTGTCCTTTTTGGCGAACTCGTAGCAAACAAGGGCGCCAGGGGCAAGTTTCCCTGCAGCATCCAATTCGCGCACCAGGCCAAGCACCCTTTCGGCCTCGTAAGCATAGGGCGGATCCAGGAACACCAGATCATAGGGGACGGCACCGAGTTGAGGAAGGGCAAATGCATCGCCGCGGCGCAGAGCGTAGCGGCTTCGAGGCAACCCCAGAGAGGCGATGTTGGCCTCGATGATGCGCTGGGCATCCCTTCCCTGCTCACAGAAGGTGACATGGTCGGCCCCGCGACTCAGGGTTTCCAGCCCAAGGGCACCGGAGCCGGCGAAGGCATCGAGCACGCGTGCGCCCTCGAACGATCCACGGGCACTGGCCAGCGAGCTCATGAGCGCTTCCCGAACGCGATCGGTGGTTGGGCGCGTGGAATCGCCCTTCAAAGACTTAAGGGGCCTACCCCTGAATTCACCGGAAATGATCCTCAATGTTTCCTCGTTTTCCGAAGCACCTGCAGTTCACGCAACACCAGCTCCCGTTCTTGGTGGCTGAAGGCATGGCAATCGAACAGGCTGCGTGCATCATGGTACGCGGCTTCGATAACCGCCTTGTCGCGCACGACGTTGACCAACCGAAGGGCAGTGCGGCCATGCTGTCGGTCTCCGAAGATATCGCCCTCACGGCGCATTGACAAGTCACGCTCAGAAAGAGCGAAGCCGTCTTCGGTGGCCTCCATTGCCCGCAAGCGCTCCATGGCCTGGGGCGCACGGGTGCGCGAAACCAGGAACACCTGCCCTGGAAGCGAGCCACGCCCTACCCTTCCCCGCAGCTGATGAAGCTGCGCAAGCCCGAAACGGTCAGCATCCTCGACGATCATGACCGTCGCGTTGGGAACATCGACTCCCACCTCCACAACGGTGGTGGAAACAAGCACATCGACCTCCCCCTCGCGGAAACGCTGCATAACCTGCTGCTTCTCGGGGGCTTTCATCTTCCCATGCAAGAGGGCAACCCTAGCCTGGGGTACAACCTGCGATTGAAGGACCTCCATATGGGTGGTTGCCGCCGAAAGGGTATCGCCCAGATCATCGTGCTCGATCCCCCACTCAACCGTGGCGTATTCAACAGCGCTTTCAAGGGAGGCCTCATCTGCAAGGTCCTTCTCGGGTTCGGGAAGCTTCAGGCCGATGAGGGGGCAGACCACATAAGCCTGCTCGCCCCGGGAAACGGCAGCTCGCAGGGCGTCGTAGGCTATGCCTTCTTCCGAGAAATGACACACTTTCGTGGTACGGCCCCTCTGAGCGGAAGGGGCGCGATGCAGGTACGAAAGGGTCAACCCTCCGTAGAGAGCCAGCGCAAGCGAACGCGGTATGGGAGTGGCGGTAAGCGAAAGGACGTCGCAGCCAGGAGCCTTGGCGGCAAGCGCCTGACGCTGCTCGACGCCGAATCGCTGCTGCTCGTCTATGCATACCAACGAGCAACGATTGGCAACAACATCCTCGCCCAAAAGCGCATGGGTGCCGAGCAGAACCTGCACAGTGCCCGAGGCGAAGCCCTCTATCGCATGCGAACGCTGATCGGAGGACGTTGACCCGGTAAGGATTGCCCAGGTGACGCCAAGGGAATCGAGCAAACTGCCCAAGGCCTTGGCGTACTGGGAGACCAGTACCTCGGTAGGGCCCATCATCATTGCTTGATTGCCGCTTTGCGCAGCGGCAGCAAGGGCAAAGCAGGCAACCACGGTCTTGCCGGTGCCGACATCGCCCAGAAGCAAGTGGTTCATCGGGGTTGGCTGCGCCATCAAGTCAAGGATGTCTCCTATGGCGCTGTCTTGGTCGTCGGTGAGGGCAAACGGCAAGCAAGAGCGCAACGAGCTCACGGCTGGCCCATCTACCACATGGGCGTAAGGAGTCGCTCCCGAAGTGCGTTCACGCTCGCGCAGCATGAGATCCAACTCCAAGAAGAAAAGCTCTTCGTATCGCAAACGCCGCCGCGCCTGATCGGCATCGAGCAGGGACTCAGGTGCGTGGATCCCGCGAAACGCCTCCGAGCGAGAATACAAGCGATATTTCCGCCGAATAGAAAGCGGCAAGGGATCATAGCATCCTCGGGTAAGCGCAACGGCGTTGGAGGCCATGCGGGTTACCATGTTGCGCGAAAGCCTTGCGCATGCGGGATGGATGGGCAAAACCCTGCCCTGGACCGCATCGCCCGCCTCATGGATCTCGATCAGGGGATTGACCATCCTCTTGAACCCATAGTTGAACTCGATCTTGCCGGCAACCGTGACGCTCATTCCCGCCTTGAGCCGGTCGGCCATCCAGGGCTGATTGAAGCACGTGGCAATGATTACGCCCGTGTCATCGACAAGGGAAACCTCCACCAACGAAAGGCGCGGTCGGGGGTTCTTGCGCTTCACCTCGTAGACCCTGACGGCGAGCGTGCATTGCGATCCTATCGGGGCCTGCTGCACCGTACATACTTGGGAAAGGTCGATGTAGCGCCGGGGAAAGCATGACAGGAGATCGCGTACCGTCTCGACACCCATGGAAACAGCAAGCGTCTGCGCCCGCGCGGTGCTGACGAGCTTTACCGAGGTAACGGGCGAATCAAGCGACAAAGAAGCACGAAGGCGGTCGAGGCCAGGGCCCCGATCCGCCAACGTGTGTCCAGCAGAACCGTTCAAGGCGATTAGCTGAGGGTTATTCGACAGAAAGGACGATAGGATACAGAGGCTGCTCGCCGCGATGAGAATCGATCTCCAGGTCCTCGTACTCTTCTTCGATCCGAGCGCAAAGGGCCTCGAGCTTGCTGTCGGGATAATCCTCGCCGGCAAGGATGGTAAGGGTATCGGCATCTTCCGCATCGAGGACCTCAAGCACACGCATGACAGCATCCTCAATGGAGTCGGAAACAACTTCGAGCTCGCCATCGGCGATGCCGATCACGTCACCGTCGTGGATGGGGTTGCCGTGAACGTCCTTGGAATCCTTGACGGCGGTGGTGACCTCGCCCGTCTTAACCTCTTCGCGAGCTTCGGTCATAGCCTGGACATTCTCTTCGATAGAGGCGTTCTCATCGAAGGCGAACAGGGCGCTGAACGCCTCGGGGACGCTCTTGGTGGGGACAACCATGCAGGGTTTCTCGGAAACCTCAGCACAAGACTGGGAGGCCATGATGATGTTGCTGTTGTTGGGGAGGATGATGACGGATTCGGCATTCACCGCGTTGACCGCATCGAGCAGCTCCTTGGTGGATGGGTTCATGGTCTGGCCACCGGAAACGACGAAATCTACGCCAAGGCTCTCCAAGATAGCCGCATTGCCGGAACCGGCAGCTACAGAAACGAAGCCGATCTGCTTACGCTCGTTCTTCTGCTCGGCCTCCAGCTTCTCGGTGCGCTCTTCGCTTTGAAGCTTCATGTTGTGGATGAACACCTCGAAGATCTCGCCACGTTCCAGGAAGTAGGCCAGAACCTTGTCGGGGGTGTTGGAATGCACATGAACCTTGAACTTAGGGGTGCTGCCAACGCACAGCTCGCAATCCCCCATGGTGGAAAGGAAGTCGAGCGCATCCTCAGGGTTCAGCGTATCGGAGTTCACCAAGAACTCGTTGCAGTACTTGTACTTGGAGCCTTCCCAGTCGTTGATCTGCTCGATCTCCACCTTAGGCGCGGAAGTGCGGGCAAATGCGAGTTCGTCGCCCAAAGTCTCCGCGCGGCCGGTGAGTGCGGCGACGAACGAGTCGAAGAAGATCGCGATGCCGAAGCCGCCGGCATCTACCACGCCGTTTTCCTTGAGCACGGGAAGGAATTCCGGCGTACGCTGCACCGAGGCATAGGATTCACCGACGATGAACTGCAGTCCTTCGTCAAGGTCCATCTTCTTCTTGCGCGCCTTGTGGGCAGCCTGGGCGGTATCACGCAGAACTGTGAGGATAGTGCCCTCTACCGGCTTGCGGACCGCGTTGAACGCCACCTCGACAGAGCGGTTGAATGCATCATCCACCGCAACGAGGTCGAATGCTTCGTGGCCAGCGTAGCCTTCGCACAGGCCGCGCATGATCTGCGAGGTGATGACACCGGAATTGCCGCGGGCACCCATAAGGGCGCCGGTGGTGATGGCGCGGCGACGGTCGTCATCGGAGGCGCCGATGGGCAGACCGGCCAGGTTCTCTACCACCATGGCCATGGTGAGGGACATGTTGGTACCCGTGTCGCCATCGGGGACAGGGAAGACGTTCAGACGGTTGATCTCATCCTTACGATCGCCCAATGCCTTTGCGGCGGCCGCAATCGCATTGACGATGTCGTTAGATGTGTAATTGCTCATAGTAGGGATTGCTCCTAAAAAGACTGCAGATGCCGGTGCGAGGGGTTAACGGACCTTGATGCCCTGAACGTGCACGTTGACACCAGCCAGGTTCGGCACGAATTCTTTGAGGGCAAAGCTGACCTGCTCAACGAGATTCGTGGAAACCACATTGATGTTCACCCCATGCTCGAGGATGACGTAGAGGCTCACGCTGGTGCCGTCCTCTTCAGCGGAAACCAGGATGCCCCTGCGAAGGCGCGACTGAGGAAGGATCTTCGCCAAGCCGTCTACCGCATTGGGAGCAGCCATGCCGACAACGCCATAGCACTCAAGAGCGGCATGTCCGGCAACGTCGGCAATAACATCTTCGGAAACGATGAGGTCTCCTGCGATTTCGTTACCCATGTGCATATCCTTTCACGGGAACCTGACCACAGCAGGCGCCCAATGACTGTTGACCAGTCAATTAGTATAACCGATGCGCAAAGCGGCCCAGGTTCGGCTCGGCTCCTACGCAGGGAACGCACAACTGCTTAGTTTGCCTAACTATCGGAGTTGCCCACTATTGCAAGCATTATGTTTTCGCAAAGAGATATGCACCGCGAGGCGAATACGTGGTATCCTTGCTGATCGATTGCCAAGGGCTTTGAGTTTTTCCATCAAGGAACAGCATCACTGTGCTATAGTGTTCAGGCTATTGGAAATCAGCGGTTTCAACCGTATCGAAAATACGAAGTAAATGGAGTTGATCAAGAATGTCCAAAGTATGCGAGATCTGCGGTAAGGCACCCGTTGCTGGTCGTAGCATCAGCCACTCTCATCGCGTGAGCAACCGTACCTTCCGTCCTAACATCCAGAAGATCACCATCAAGGTGAACGGCAAGGTCAAGCGCGCCAACGTGTGCACCAAGTGCATGAAGGCCGGCAAGGTGGAGCGCGCCTAGCGCAACCTTCCAACAGGACATTTGCTCCGGTATTTTCAAAGCCGTCTCGTATGAGACGGCTTTTTGTTTCCTTGGCCCCAGCAAAAAAACCAGGGTTCAGACCTGAAGGGCCATGATTCCGCGGATAAAGCAGGCCTTCAATGCGTGTGCGACCGACCAGCCCAAAGCGCGGACACAATGACCATCCGGATCATTTGAATTTGAATACGCTCTTCAGGTCACTCACGGTTCCGGAGAGCTCGGATACCACATCTTTGCTTTCCTTGAGGATTCCGCCGAGCGCTCGGCCCGCATCCTTGAGGTTGTCCTTCATCTCATCGGAGATCAGGGGCTTTTCGTCCCCTTCCGAATCGGAGCCCGAAGAAGCGCTGACAGGCTCCACATCATCGACCGCCGCTTGTGCTGCCGTAGGATCGACATCGGTCTTCGAGCCGGCATCATCAGCGGAAGAGGCCGAAGGGACGCCATCGTCGCCGTGGACATCATCACCAGATTCCGCAGAAGCCTGGCTGGATTGGTGCGAAGACGCTGTGCCGGCAGAGGCGTTTACAAGCTTTTGGATCTCGCACTGGATGAGATACACCTTGTCATCCACCTTATCCAGCTGCTGGGCAAACTGGGGCTGATCGCTGGGCAGGGCCCTAACAGCTGCCTCCACATCATCGAGGCGCGCATGCAACGTGCGCACCATCTTGAGCACTTCTTCGTTCATTACAGCCTCCTTAGCGATAGCGCTGCTTCATTGCCCGTTCGATTTCACGTTTGGAATCGCGCTCGGCCATGGCGGCGCGTTTGTCGTAGAGCTTCTTGCCACGGGCCACCGCCAGCTCGATCTTCACCCGTGAGTTCTGATCGAAATAGATCTTTATCGGCACAAGAGCCATGCCTTTTTCCTGGGTCTTGCGTTCAAGCTCCCGTATCTCCTTGCGATGCAGCAGCAGCTTGCGTTTGCGATCGGGGTCAGGGTTGGCAAGATTGCCATGGCTGTAAGGCGAGATGTGGAGGTTGTTCACCCACACCTCCCCTTTCCGGATAAGGGCAAAGCAGTCGGTGAGCTGGCAGTTGTTCTCGCGCAGCGAGCAAACTTCGGTGCCGGTAAGCACCACACCGGCCTCATAGGTATTGAGGATCTCGTAATCGTGGAAAGCGCGGCGGTTCTTCGCAAGCACTTTGGACTCCTTCTTCGCCATAAGCCTACATCCCAGGAACGAAGGAAACGTCGGAATCAAGGTCGATGACGAAGCGCCTCAAGAGGGCAACGGTATCCTCGATATCGGAGAGCTTGAGCACCTCGGTCGGCGTATGCATGTAACGAATCGGGATGGATACCAACCCTGTGGCGCACCCCCCGCGCTGTACCTGCATCACGGAAGCATCTGTCCCAGAATTCCCCGGCTCGGCTTCGAACTGCACCTTGATGCCCTCTTCCTTAGCGGCAGCGCACAGGCGCTCGAACACTACCGGGTTGATGTTAGGGCCGCGCGCGATAACCGGACCCCCACCGCACTCGACCGAGCCGTATCGAGAGGCATCCATACCGGGATAGTCGGTTGCATGGGTGGTGTCGAGGGCGATAGCCACATCGGGGTTCACCGAGAACGCAGACGTAAGCGCACCACGAGAACCGATTTCCTCCTGCACGGAAGCACAGCAGATATATTGAGCGGCAACCTCGCCGATCTTCTTAAGCTCCTCCATCACGCGAGCGATGACGTACACTCCAGCCTTATCGTCGAAGGCACGGGATACCGCCATCCCCTTTCCGTATTTCTCGAAGCCGACGCCGTAGGTTACGACGTCACCGATACGAACCAGGCTTTTCACGCGGCGTGCCGACATGCCCAAATCGATGAACAGTGCGTTGATGGGGGTAACCTTGGACCGCTCGTCTGCCTCGATAAGATGGATTGGCTTGCGGCCCACCACCCCGCGGAACACCCCTTCACGGGTATGGACGTCTACACGAAGCCCAGGAAGGACGGCAGCATCGATGCCGCCAACGGCTGCAACATGAAGGAAACCTGCATCGTCGATGGCCTTCACCATAAGCCCGACTTCATCCATGTGGGCAGAAACCAACACGGAGGGAGCCCTGCCATCACCTTCGAGCTTGGCATGCACCGATCCCATCACATCGGTTGCGATCTCATCCGCCACGCCGGTTAGACGCTGGCGGACCAAACGGGCAACCTCCACCTCGTTGCCCGTTACCGAGGGCGTTTCCAAAAGGGCCTTCAGGAATGCCTTGTCGAGTTTGGCCATGTTGCTTACCTTTGCTCATCGTGCTTGCTGGCGAAAACGGCGCAAGCGGGTTCTTCGCTGTTCATTATATCAGCGAGACGGATCGGCGAACTCACTCATGGGCACGGGCAAGCTTGAACACGAGCCGCCTTTCGCGAGGATAGGCTGCAACCAACACCACATCCAGCCGCTGCCCCAAGCGATACCGGGCGCCCGTAGAAGAGCCGGCAAGCATTTGGCGTTCGGGATCGAAGGCGAAATACTCATCCCCGAGCTCATCTATGGATAGAGAGCCTGAAGCCGTGCATTCCAAGCGCACCATCAGGCCGAAGTTGGACACATGGGAAACGATACCGCTGAAGGTGGAGCCGATGTATTGCTGTAGGTACTCGACGATCTTCGTCAGTTGGGATTGTCGGGCCGCTTTCTCGGACTCCCGTTCCATGTGCGACGAATGCTCCGCCATCCACGGCATGCTGTTCTTCTGCGCCTCGAACGAGGCACTATGCCCGAAGAAGGCCTCCTTGCACATGCGGTGCACCAACAAGTCTGGATAACGCCTTATTGGGCTTGTGAAATGACAGTACGACTCCAACGCCAAGCCATAATGGGGGCTTTGCGCGGTACGGTACACTGCACGCTTCATCGATCGCAGCAGCAAGGTGTTCACCAGTTCCTGCTGGGGGAAACCCTGCACAAGAGACAGAACCCTTTGAAGCTCATGCGGACTGCCTGCACAGAACAGGCGCTTGTCGACGACGTTGAAAAGCGGCCACTCCTGCAACATCTCGTACAGGGAGCGAAGGGCATCCCCGTCGGGCTCATCGTGCACGCGGTAAACACAGGGCAGGCCCTGCCCTTCAAGCCACTGCGCAACGAGGGTGTTGGCCAGGATCATCGCCTCTTCGATAAGGGAAGTCGCGTCCGTTCGCCTTCGATAGGCAATGCCGGTAGGATGGCCCAGGGTATCGAGCATCGCCTTGGCTTCCACCCTTTCGAAATCCATACAGCCGTTCTTCACCCGTCGGGAATGAAGGGCCTTCGCAAGCGAGTCCAGCGCAACAACCCTTCGCTGGACCTCGGCTGCCGTGTCGGAGCGCATGGGCAGGGATCCGTGAGGAACCTCGCATGCAGCTATGCACTTCAAGGGATCGAGGGTATGGGGGCCGGCAAGCTGCGCCTCGGACAGCAAGCACTGAGCCTGATCGTACGACAGGCGCGCTTTCGAGCGTATGACGGAAGGGAAAACCTCGAATGAGCGAACGATCCCATCACGCGAAACGCGAGCTTGAACGCTCACGGACGCCCGATCTTGCCCTGGAACAAGCGAACACAAGCCGTTGCTCAAGGCCTCAGGCAGCATGGGAATGACCCGGTCTACAAGGTACACCGAGGTGGCACGCCGACGAGCATCAAGGTCCAATGAGGAATTGAAGGAGACGAACTGCGAGACATCGGCGATATGGATGCCCAGCAGGTAATCCTCGCCTTCACGCTCCAGGGAAACCGCATCATCGAAATCCCGCGCATCAACAGGGTCGACCGTGAAGATGAATTCGTCCCTTAAGTCGCGATAGCCGCGGGCCAAAAGCGTGGGCACGTCCAAAGCGCACTCTTCCGACTGGCGAACCGCCGCTTCAGAGAACTCGGTTTCGAACTGATGCTCTGCAACTATCAGGTCAATGTCGATCCCGCTGTCGCCCTCTGAGCCCACAACGCGCACAACAGATCCGGTGGCGGCGGAATTGCGGGATGGGAACTCGATGATGCGGACTTCAACGATGTCGCCGTCTTTCACCTGGGGCGCATCGGCGCGAAGCGTGAAGATGTCGCACGGAACGCGGGGATCCTCGGGGACAACAACGCCGAATGGTTCAGCAACCTCATATCTTCCGATTAGGGTGTCACGCGCACGCATGATAACGCGAAGAACCCGTGCGGCAGGCTTATGGGGCCGGGCGGGATGCGCATCGGGCCCGGAAGAGGACATCCTGGCCACTTCAACCAAGTCACCGGGAAACGCACCGTTGACCTTAGAAGCGGGAACGAAGAACTCGCCTTCGGCGGTTTTAACGAACCCGAAGCCTTGCGCGTTCAGCTCAAGGATGCCCTGAGGCCGGGCCTTGGGACGCCTACGCGCTTTGGAGCTGCGTCTTGCCATAAGACCCCTAGATCCTTGAGCGAACCGAGTCGACGGCAACCGTTTCCTGGGTGGCTTCGTTGGAGGTCTCCACATTCGGCGAGATGCCGTTGCCATCGATCTGTCGGCCACCAGAGGTTAGGTAGTAGGCAGCGGTATAGCGAATTGCGCCGCCGAATGAAAGGGGCTGCATAGCCTGAATAGAGCCCTTCCCCTGTGTTTGCTCCCCGATGATCTGAGCACGTCCAGACTCCTGAAGAGCCGCAGCCAACACCTCTGCGCAGCCAGCAGTGCGGCCATTGGCAAGAACCGCCAAAGGAGCCGAAGTCAATGTTTCGCCGTCTGCACTGCGCGAAGTGGTTCCGCTCGGCGTTTCTATCTGGACCACAACACCGCTGGGGATGAACAAAGAGGCTATTCCAACAGCCTGGGTAAGGTAGCCACCAGGAACATCACGGAGGTCGAGCACGAATGCCTGAGCGCCCTGGGACACCGAATCGTTGATGGCTGCAGCAACCTTGGTATCGCAGTCGGAGGTGATCTGCTTCAAATCGATAGTGCACACGCCATCGGATACACTCCAAGTAACGTTGTCCTGGGAGCTGGACGAAAAGGTGAGATTGGTGCCGAAGGTGGTTACGCTATCGCCAGACTTCTGGGCAGGACGTGCCCAAGTAACATAGACGTCCTCCCCTTCTGCACGGGAAAGAGCGTCGATAACCTCGGGGGTGCTCCATGTGTTCTTGGAAACGCCGTCGATGGAAACCACATAGTCGCCCGCCTGGATACCTGAAGCACCGGCTGCCGAATCCTCGAACACATCGGAAACGAAGCATTTGCCGTCCGCTTCACCGAAAAGCACGCCGATGCCCGCTTCGGGGTCCTTAGTGCTGGCAAGGTAGGCTCGATAGCTGGTCTCGTCGTAGTAACGTAAGAACGAATCGTCAGTAGCCTCTGCATAGGCACCAAGCACCTTAGAGGTAACCTGGTTCAAGTCATATTCATCCAGGCTGCTCTTCTTCAGCACCCCCTCCACTTCGGCCACGCGGGCAGAAATGGAATCGTAGGTATCGCCTGAAACGGTCAATCCCGGATTCACTTGAGTGTCAACGTCGAAGGAATCGAAGCCCATGGCGTTGAGCAACACGGTATTGCCACGGACAAGGAAGCCCGCGCAAAACACACAGCATATGAAAATGCAAGCACCGAGAAACTTCACGATGCTTGCATTCCTTTTGTTGGAAGAATCCACCTTGGTGGCTCTTTTGAGTTCTTTCACCAACGAACCTTCTGTTTCGGCTTTAGGACGAGCCTATATTACACCTTAAGGTAACGACGCATGGCGAACAGGGAACCCAGGACACCGATAACAAGGCCGGCGATAAGCAAGGCGATGTAGATAAGCAAGAACAGCCCCAGGTCGATGTTGATGGGAAGCCACGGCAACGCCACAGCCATCGAAGGAAGCAGCATGTTACGCGAGAGCTCCAAGATAAGGATGGCCAACAGGGCGCCGATGATGGCGTGCAACGAACCCTCGGCCAAGAACGGCCCACGTATGAAGCCGTTGGAGGCGCCCACCAAGCGCATGATGGCGATTTCCTTGCGGCGAGCCAAGATGGCAAGGCGGATGGTGTTGTTGATGAAGATGAAGGCGATGAAGATCAGCAGGGCGATAAGGGCAATGCCGGCCGTGCGGATGGCGTTGGTGAGGCTGAAGAGCTTATCGACCGTCTTCTGACCATATTGCAGGGAATCCGAAGGATCGCTAGGGTTGTCGCAGATGTCCACGAAGCTCTGGTTCGCCAAGATCTCGGAGGCGATGGTCTGAACGCTCTGCGCATCATCAAGCTGAACATCGATGGATGCAGGAAGCGGGTTCTGACCATCGAGCTGATCGACGATC
>CAVDDI010000029.1:0-12303 GCA_963607675.1 bacterium
CAGATGTACACCGCATTGGATTCCACCAAGGTTTCTTCGGATGATTCGGGGATACGCTGGACGGTAGATCAGACTTCATCGAGCGATCTGTGCTACCTGGAGATCCGTTCAACGCAGAACTACAAGAAGTATTTTTGGTCTGGCTTCTCGCTGAGCATCAACGGCAATGCGGTGGCGGGAGGCTACTACCGTGCCTTCTCGTACGGCATCGTACCTGTTGGCAGTGTGTTTGCTGGTGAAGAGATCTCCCTTGTCGGCCCTGCCGAGATCGGCTCGGACAGCGACATGACGCTCTACGTTGTGCAGGCGAACAAGCAGCTGTTGGATTCCTTCACCGAGCAAGCCAACGCCAAGGCTGCCGCCTTCAACGAGTTCCGCGATGGCTACGTTTCGGCAAGCTACACCGCTTTTGCCGACGACGCT
The DNA here is from genome assembly GCA_963607675.1 of bacterium. Lineage (GTDB taxonomy): Bacteria > Actinomycetota > Coriobacteriia > Coriobacteriales > Eggerthellaceae > Anaerotardibacter. The sequence continues at coordinate 424 of CAVDDI010000029.1, forward strand.
TACCTGTTCACCAGCATCCCCTACGATGCGGGTTGGACGGTGAAGGTGAACGGCCAGCTTGTGCAGCCGGAAAAGGTGGGCGATTGCCTTATGGCCATCCCGGTTACCGAGGGCCAGAACGACATCGAGCTTTCCTACTGCTCGCCGCTGTTGGTGCAGGGCGCGGTGGTCTCCGGCCTGGCCTGGGCGGGCATCATCGCCTTCATCGCTGTGCGTGCAATCCGCCGCAAGCGCACGGCCAAGTAGCGCGGCGGCGTTGCCCTGGGCGTGTATCATGGGGTGCATGGTTAAGCGTACGGAAGGGGCGTGCTTGCGTTGAGTCGCAGGGCAAAAGGTAAGGCGGTAGGCGCACCGCCGACGTCACACGCTGGCGAAGCCGCTGCGCAAGGTGCGGCGGGTGCTCATTTGACCGGTTTTACCAAAGGGGCTGGTCCTGCCCAATGCGCAAACGCCCCGTTCTTCTCTATCGTCATGCCCATGTACGGCTCCGAAGCGTATATCGCCGACGCCATCTTCGATGTGCAGAACCAGGTTTTCCCTGATTGGGAGCTCGTCGTGGTGGACGATGCCTCGCCCGATGGCAGCCGGGCCATCGTTGAGCGCTTCGCCGCTGCCGACCCGCGCATTCGCTTGGAAACGCACCCGCAGAACCGCGGCCTTTCCGCGGCGCGCAACACGGGCTTGGCCGCAGCGCGCGGGGAGTACGTGTGGTTCCCCGACCCGGACGATCGCTACGATTTCACCTTGCTGCAAAGCGTGAGCAACTCGTTGGCCCAGCACGATGCCCCGGTGGTCATGTTCGGCCATGTAGACGAGTTCTACGTGCCGGCCAAGGCGGCCGGCACTAAGCCTGCACCCGGCGCCGGATCTGGGGCTGGCAACAAGCCCGCGCTCAGCGGCGAATCCGAGCCTGGCGGTAAGCCCGCAGCGAGCGACGTCGCTTCGGCCAGTGGGTCTGCAGTAAGCGCGGAACCTCCTGCTGGCGCTTCCGCCCCGACGCTATCCTTCGCCAACGCCATCGACTACCCCCTGGAAACCCACCACTATGGCCGCGCCAAGCTGCGCTCCCATGTGCTTGGGTTCGAGAAGGGCACGCATTACGGCTACGCCTGGAACAAGGTGTATCAGCGCTCCTACCTGCAGGAAGGCGGCTTCCGGTTCACCGAGGGCCTGCCGCTTATCGAAGACATCGAGTTCAACATCCGCGTGTTCCAAGACTTGCCCGCGCTCAACGTGGTGGGCGAAACGCTGTACCGCTACGCCAAGCGCGAGCAAGCCAACCTTACCAACAAGTTCGTCCCGCGCTATTACGAGGTGCACCGTACCCGCATCGAACTGCTGCGCAACCAACTGGAATCGTGGGGCCTGCTCAGCGACGAGGCCAAGGCAACGCTGGGCTCCCTGTACGCGCGCTACATCCTTTCCGCGCTTGAGCGCAACCGCCAGAAGGAAAGCGGTATGTCGGCCGCCCAGCAGCGCGAATGGCTGCAGGACGTGTTCGCCGACCCGCTGTTCAACGAGCTTATCCCCCTTGCTCAGGCGGATAGCCGCGCCCTGAGCGTATGCCTGAAGCCGCTGCAGCAGCGCAACGCCTCCAAGTGCCTTGCCTTGGGCGGCATGATCCACTCCGCGAAGAACGGCGCACTGCGCAACGTGTTCCAGAAGCTGAAGGCCGGAAGGTAGGCATTTCGGCTAAGCAACGGCTCTACCTGGTTGGCCCTGTTTCCCGCCATTAGGGCTATCATGTCTAGGAGCATTCAAGGAAGGGGAGTCGCCAAAGTGGATTTGTCCATCATCGTGCCGTGCTACAACGAGGAAGGCAATCTGCCGTTGCTGTTCAGTGCGGTGGACAGCGCGTTCGCCGGGCAGGGCATTGCCCTCGAGCTGGTACTGGTGAACGACGGCAGCTCCGATGGTACCTCGCGCGCCCTGCACGATCTCCCGGTTCCCTCCGCCTGCCAGCGTTCGGTGGTGGTAGATTTCTCGCGCAACTTCGGCAAGGAATCCGCCTTGCTGGCCGGCCTTCAGCATGCCGAAGGCGACTGCGTTGCCATCATGGATGCCGACTTGCAGCAGCCGCCCGCAACGCTCCTGGAAATGTACCGCATGTTGCAGGCAAACCCCCAGGCCGACTGCGTTGCCGCCTATCAGGAGCATCGTAGGGAAAGCGCACTGCTGCGTTTCTTCAAGGGCTCGTTCTACAAGGTGTTCGACGCCACTTCTAAGCTGGGCATCCCCGCCGATGCCTCGGATTTCCGCGTGTTCCGCCGAGGTGTTGCCCAGGCGCTCGTCTCTATGCCTGAAAGCTTCCGCTTCTCTAAGGGCATGTTTGCTTGGGTGGGCTTCGAGACGCTGCCGTTCCCCTATACGCCGGCGCAGCGCGCGCAGGGCGAAAGCAAATGGTCGTTCCGCAAGCTGCTGAGCTATGGCTTGGGCGGAGTGCTCTCGTTCACCACGTTTCCGCTGAAAATAGCCACGCTGGTGGGTGCGCTTGCCACCATTGCGGGCCTGGTATTGCTTCTCGAGGTTATCGTGGAATCGGTCATAAACCCGGCCATGCCCTCGGGCTATCCCACGCTTATGTGCGTCATGCTCATCCTGGGCGGTCTTATCTTGGGAACGCTGGGCGTTATCGGCGAGTACATTGCCCGCATCTACATCGAAACGAAGAATCGCCCTGCCTACATCGCCAAATCGGTGGAGATCCGCGAGCCGTAGCCGCTGCTTGGGTCCCGCTACGCAAAAGCGCTGCCGCCATGGTTGGCCTGGCGCTTCTGCGCACCTTCGCCTGCAAGAAAAAGCGCCGCTGCGGTAGCTGCAACGGCGCTTTCGAGCTCGGGGCTGGATACCTCGGTTCGGTTCGGCATAGTCAGGGGCTTAGGGTTGGCTTTTGGTTCTGGCGTATTCCATTATCTTGCGGGCGGTTTCCCTGCTTACCTTTGTGGCGTCGGCTTTTCCTAGGTAGGCATAGATGTTGCCTTTGTTCAGGCTAAGGTCGCTGCAGATGCGATAGGTTGTGAGCCCCGATGCTTCCATGGCCTCTATGGTTTTATCTCGCATAAGCAGGATGATCCTCCTATCGTTCTTGGCAGCACCTTTTCTTGCCTGGTAAGCGAGCCATATCTTCTTGTACCTTTCGGGAGCATGGCTGGAATGGAGCCAGGTCTCAACTTCCTTGTAGCGAAGAAGGCTCGAACAGACCGACGAGTAGCCCTTTTCAAGCCAGGTTCCCTTTGCCAAGGACAGAAGGTAACGGGCTTTGCCTTCGGCAGCAGCGAATACCATGACGGCCTCTGCGGCAGCCGGTTGGTCTGATGCGGCAGCGGCGCAGAGTTTTCTTAGGTTGTCGGTTTGAAGCCCGGTTAACTCCCTGCAGTATCCTCTGAGGAAGCCAAGGAAAGTTAGGTTCATTTTCCGCACCTTTCCTTGAATCTTTCGTATGCGTCAACCATTTCGCGATATCTTCGCTGCACCAGGGCAGACGCCCGAGCCTCGTCGGGGCTGTAAACAAGTTCTTCCAAAAGGTCCCAGTCGACCAAATCAAGCTTCGCGGCTCCTTCGATGTCCAATAGGTCGTTTGGCCGTTCGGCATAGAGCTTCATGACGATCAGGTCTTCCGTACAGGGCGTTAGGAACTCGATAGCCTTTGATGGTAGGTCGATTCGGATTAGGCGGTCTTCGAAGTTGTAGGGGATCTGATCGGAAAAGGAGGCAACCGTACCATTGATGTTGGGGTAGTGGGCAATGATGCCTCTCATCTTGGAATCGGCCATTAGCACGTCTATATCGTGGGTTACGTTCCTTGTCGTTAGGTCGCGCAAGAGGAAGGCCGCGCCTCCGACGATTACAACACATGGCCTTGGCGTTATCTCGCCATAGAGCAGCCAGGCTTCTTCATCGAGGTTAAGCAGGGCTTCTTTTAGGTCATTTTTCCTCATAGCAGCCCTTTCTCAATAGTATTATCCAAGAAGAATAATACTATTGAATCAAAGCTTATATCAAGTCATCGCCTTGCATAACGTTTAGGGGCTAGTCGGGGCGAAACCGCGCTGCCGCCATGGTTGGCCTGGCGCTCCTGCGCACCTTCGCCTGCAAGAAAAAGCGCCGCTGCGGTAGCTCGCAACGGTGCTTTTGCGTTCGGGGCTGGATGCCTCGGTTCGGTTCGGCTTGCGGTTTTTGCCGGCTGGGCTAATTGCCCTTGTAGGGATACTTCTCTATCAGTTCCTGCACGGTGATGAAGCTGTAGCCCTCTGCCTTCAGCTTGGGCAGCGCCTCGCGCAGGCCTTCGATGGTTTGGCTGCGGTCGCCGCCGCCATCGTGCATCAGGATGACGTTGCCGGGCTTCGCGCTTTCGATGCGCTGGGCAATAACGCTGGCACCGGGCTTCTTCCAGTCGGTGGTGTCGATGTTCCAACCGATTTCCGCCGTAACGATGCCGTCCAGGTCGGAGGCAACGCTGGAATCGAAGTTGCCGCCAGGGCAGCGGAAGATGGTGCTGGCCTTTTCGCCGGTTACCTTCTCGATGGCATCAAGGCCTTTCGTTACCTCGTCTTTGCGCTCCTGCGACGACATCTTGATCAGGCTCACGCCCTGGCCGGATCCCTCTGCGTGGTCCCAGGTATGGGTGCCTATCTCACAACCCATGCTGGCCGCGCGCTTCACTTGGCTCTCGTGGCCGGAAATGCACTGGCCAACGGTGAAGAAGGTGGCCTTGGCGCCGTTCTGCTCAAGGATGTCAAGGATCTCGTCGGTCTGGTTGTCCCACGGGCCATCGTCGAACGTGAGGGCGATCACCTTGTCGTTGCCGGCGTCGATGTTGTAGTACTGCACGATGTTGTCTACCGGTTCCTTGGTGGTTACCTGGGTGGATATGCCCGATTCCTTGCCGGTGCGCGTTACCTGCTCGCCGTCGGTGGCATCCTCGTTGTACAGGTGGATGGCACCCGTGCCTTTGATCTCGGTTTTGTGGGAAAGCACCTGTGGGTCGCTGTCGGTATAGGCCTCCGAGATATCGGTGCCGTTGGAGATCTCGATCTTGTCGCCGCCGTTCAGGTGCGTGCTTAGGTTATCGGTTTCGTTGCCGTTCACCTTGGCGGTGCAGCGCGTGCCTTCGCCCTGGCGCATGACGGACCCGTCGACTGCAACGTAGTTGCCGGGCGTTACGGAAACCAGGTTGCTGTCCAGGATGCCCGAAAGCGAGCGCTGGTTGCCGGAAATGGTTACCTGGTCGCCGTTGAGCGTTACCTGAACGGCCTTCGTTGCCATCCAGTTGGTAACGCCGAACACGCCGCCAATGGCCACCACCGCAACAACGGCAAGGGCGATAAGGCTCTTGCGAGTGAAGAAGTTGGCCTTCTGCTTTTGGGCGCGATGGGCGCCCACGTAGCGAGCAGCGCTGTAGGCCGATGCGTCAGGAGCGCCGTTGCGGTTTACGTTGCCTGAGGCAGAGCGATGGTAGTTCGCACGCGAATAGGCCGAGGCATCCTTCTGGATGTTCTCCACCATGGGCATCTGCTGGCTGGCATTCTGGGGAGCTTGTGCACCAACGCGGGCGGCTCCTTGGCGTCGGGCAGAGGGGCGAGCCTGCGCGCTGGGGCGTTGGGCCGGCATCTGCTGGCTGTTGCGTGCGGAAGGGCGCTGGCCTGCTGTTTGACGGTTGGTTCGAGCGGAAGGACGTTGCCCGGCTTGGGCGCTGCGCCTGGCCTGCGAACCTGCTCCTGCCGTTTGGGGCATCTGGCCGCTGCGAGCCGCCTCCCCCGCGCGGGCAGCGGCATGTGCCTGTTCGTTGGGTTGGCGGGAAGCGCCCGCGTTGGGCCGCGGTGCCCTGTTGGGGTTGGCCGTTCGGCGGCTGCGGCCGCTGATGGGGTTGCTCTGCATTCCTGCGGGCAACTGGCCACCTGCGTTGGGCATTGCCCCCTGTTCGGCTTGGCGACGTGCTGCATCCCGCTCGGGCAGCAGGGAGGTGCTGGGGTCGTGCTTGCTGTACAGCTCGCGTTCACGTTCTAGCTCGCTGCGGGCGCTTGGCACCTCGGCGCGTTGTGCGCTGCGGCGCTGCGGTGCAGGCCTGCGCGAAGGTCGGTTTGGATCGTATGGTTGGTTCATGTGGTCCCCTATTGGAAAATCTACGCAGACCATTGTACTCGCTACAGGCGCGAGCGTTCCGCATTACATATTTGTTGGAGATGGCGTTGAACCTTCGGGCGATGAATTTGATGTGAATACCCCTAGGGGGTATATAATCAGGCCGAAACAGAGGAAGGAGGAACCATGCCGGAAGAAAAGCACGGATGCTGCTCTGCCAACGAGCCGGGGAAGCGCACTTGCGGTTGCCGCTACAAGGCAACCGAGCGCAGCAATGAGTTCCAGGCCGACCTGCAGAAGCGCCTGAACCGGGCAATCGGCCAGCTCAATGGCGTGAAGGCCATGATAGATGACAACCGCTACTGCGGTGATGTGCTCACCCAGCTTGCCGCTGCCGAAAGCGCGGTGCGCGGGGTTTCCGAGGTGCTTTTGCGCGACCATTTGGAAACCTGCGTGAAGGAGCGAATCCAGCAGGGCGACGACGAGGTCATCGACGAGGCCATGAAGCTGATAAAGAGGTTCATGCGATGAGCGGGAAAATGCGTTTCGCGGTAACGGGCATGACCTGCGCGGCCTGTTCCGCCCGGGTAGAGAAGGCCACAGCGGGCGTCGAAGGCGTTTCGGGCGTTGCGGTTAACCTGCTGAAGAACTCGATGGAAGTGCAGCTCGCCGAAGGGGCCGACCTGGCAGCCACCGCCGCCGCTGTTTCCGCTGCGGTGGAAAAGGCTGGCTACGGCGCGTTCCCGGCGGGCGAGGGCGCCGCTGCGGCTTCCAGCGCTTCCGGTGCTGCCCCCGCAGGCGCGGCAACCAATCCAACTGCCGCGGCCCAGGCCGAGCGCAAGAGCGTGCTGCAGCGCCTTATCATCTCGCTCGTGTTCACGGCGCCGCTGTTCTACATCTCCATGGGCGACATGTTCGGCTGGCCCTTGCCCAGCGTGCTTACGGGCATGGAGAACATGATGGTGCGCGGCTTGGTGCTGTTCATGCTGCTGGTGCCGGTGATCTTCGTGAATTTCAAGTTCTTCCGCGTTGGGGTGAAGTCACTGCTGCATGGCTCGCCGAACATGGATTCGCTCATTGCGCTTGGGTCGGGTGCCGCCACGTTGTACGGCATGTACGCGTTGCTGTGCATGGCGTTTTACACCGGCCACGGCGACTTGGAAACCACCCATCACTACGCCATGAACCTCTACTTCGAAAGCGCGGGCATGATCCTGACGCTTATCACGCTGGGGAAGTTCCTGGAAGCGCGCGCGAAGGGCAAGACCACCGATTCGCTTTCGCAGCTGATTGACCTTGCTCCCAAGATGGCCACGCGCTTGGAAGACGGCATTGAGCGGAAGGTTCCCGCGAAGGACGTGCGCGTGGGCGACGTGCTGGTGGTGCGCACGGGCGAAGCGGTACCGGTAGACGGCGTGGTGCTGGAAGGCGAAGGCTCGGTGGACGAATCGGTGATCACCGGCGAGCCGCTTCCCGTCTCGAAGCGCGAAGGCGCTGCGGTTACGGGCGCCACAGTGAACACCGCCGGGTGGTTCACCATGCGGGCTGAGCGCGTGGGCGCCGACACCGTGCTGGCGGGCATCGTGCAGCTGGTGGACGAAGCCACCAGCTCGAAGGCCCCTATCGAGAAGATGGCCGACAAGATCAGCGGCGTGTTCGTGCCGGTGGTGATGGGCATCGCGCTCGTCGCTTTCGTGGTGTGGATGCTTCTTGGTGCCGAGTTCGCAACGGCGCTTTCGTATGGCATATCGGTTCTGGTTATCTCGTGCCCCTGCGCGCTTGGTTTGGCTACCCCCACGGCCATCATGGTGGGCACGGGCCGGGGCGCTTCCAGCGGAATCCTGGTGAAATCGGCCGAGGCGCTGGAATCAGCGCAGGCGGTGCGCACAGTGGTCCTGGACAAAACGGGCACCATTACCAAGGGTGCCCCGCAGGTTACCGATGTGCTGCCTCAGCCTGGTGTTGCCGAAGGGGAGCTTCTTTCGTTGATGCATGCGCTTGAAAAGCCCAGCGAGCATCCGCTGGCGCGCGCCATGGTTTCCTATGCGGCGGCGGAGGGGATTGCTGGTGAAGGCGCTGCGGGCGAAGGCGGTACGGAAGCGGCGGTTGCCTCCGACTTCGTGCAGGTCCCTGGCCAGGGCGTTTCCGGAACCGTCGATGGCTGTTCCTGTGTAGCGGGCAATGCGCGCATGATGGAAGCGCACGGTATTCCGGTAGATGAAGCGGCGGCGCAGCAATTGGCAGATGCGGGCAAAACCGTTACCTACTTCGCGCGTGACGGAAAGCTGGTTGGCGCGGTGGCTGTGGCGGATGTGCCCAAACCTACCAGCACCGACGCCATCGCGAAGCTGCGCTCCATGGGCATCCGCACGGTGATGCTCACCGGCGATGCCGAGCGCACGGCGAAGGCCATCCAAAAGCAGGTGGGCACCGATGAAGTGATCGCCGGTGTGCTGCCCGCCGAAAAGGAGCGCATCGTGCGCAAGCTTTCCGCGAAAGCCCCGGTTGCCATGGTGGGCGACGGAATCAACGATGCGCCCGCGTTGGCCCGCGCCGATGTGGGCATCGCCATCGGGGCAGGCACCGATATCGCGCTTTCCAGCGCCGACATCGTGCTCATGCACAGCGACTTGGCCGATGTCCCTGCCGCGCTCTCGCTTTCGCGCGCCACCATGCGCAACATCAAGCAGAACCTGTTCTGGGCGCTGTTCTACAACGCCATCTGCATCCCGGTTGCGGCAGGCGTGTTCGCCTGGGCGGGCCTCAGCCTGAATCCCATGATCGCCGCCGCCGCCATGAGCTTCAGCTCGGTGTGTGTGGTGACGAACGCCCTGCGCCTGCGCCGTTGGAAGGCGTAGGGCCGGCGAGTTGGCCTAGTGTAAGCATCGCCAACGGGCCACTGAGCCTAGGCGGCCGTTCCGCCTGGTGGTTGGCGGGTTCTTGCCCAGTGCCTTTGCTTGCAGCCCTGCCTTAGAACGCAAAAAGCGCTTCGCATCGTGGGTGATGCGAAGCGCTTTCGTTTGCGGGTGCAGGCTTGTAGGGGTTGCGCTGCAGGGGTTTGTGCCCCCGCGGATGCCCTGGGCTGCAGCTTCGGAGGCTGCTAGTTCTGCGCCGCCTTTGCCTCGCGGGCCTTGCGCATGATCTCGCTGGGGGAATCGAAGTCGTTGGTGCTGGCGCTGCCAGGGGCAACCCACTGGTCCAGCTTCTTCACTACCATGCCCAGGTTCTCTACCCAGGCGTAGATCTCGAACTCGCGCTTGCAGCGGAACGTGCACTGGATGCAGGGATCCTTCGAGCAGTAGGCGAAGGCGTCTTCGTCGGCCAAGGCGAAGGTAACGGGTGGCCACTTCTTCGGCTGCACATACTTATGCATGATGCCGGTGAAGGTTTTCAGGCCGAACCAACGCGGCTTGCAGGTGGAATCCACCGAACGCCAGTTCACCTGGATGCAGTTGCTGTTCAGGCCGCCGGCAATCTCGTACGTGAGTTTGAAGCGGTCCTCAACGTCGGCAGCGGGAATGGGCTCTACGGCCTCCATTTCCTTGCCGCAGCATGAGATATGGAACTCCAAGTCGGCATAGGGCGGCTTGAACAGAAGCGAGCGCTCGCCGTCGTTGATGCTCTCGATTTCCGTGGGCCCATCGATGCCGCCGACGATGCGGCCGCACTCGGGGCAGCGGTAGTAAACGAAGGGCTTTTCGGTGACGCGCGGCTTCCATGTCGCGTGGGTGTGGGTGGCACTGTACTCTGCCATGGATACCTCTTCTTTCGGCAGTGCGTGAAGTACGTATAAAGAAGCGCAAAACCCCTGCTGTCCTTGACAAGGAACGCTTCGAAAAACTACGATTCACTTATCTTAAACCAGTTTTCCAGTTTGGAAGGGGAATGCGCATGAGTGTGTATCAGGACGCATACAAATTGCCCGAGTTCAAGTACGAGTACGAGCGCCTGAAGGTTGAGGTTCGTGGCCCGATCCACGTTGTATCCTTCGACGACGCTGCCAACCTGAACGCAATGTCCTACCAGCAGATGGCCGACTTCAACGACTATCTGAAGAAGGTCCGCATGGACCCCGAGTGCCGCGTTATCGTCCTCACCGGCGAGGGCAAGTCCTTCTGCGCTGGCTTCAACCTGAACGAGCTCAACTACGAGCCCCCTGCCGACATGGGCCGCGCTCAGCGTGACCACTGCATCATGCAGACCGTTTGCTCCGACCAGGCAGTGAACATGCACGACGCAATGCAGCCCATCATCGGTGCCCTGAAGGGCTACGCCATCGGCGGCGGCCTTTCCCTGGCTTGCGCTTGCGACCTCCGCGTTTGCGGCGAGTCCTTCAAGATGCAGGCTGGCTACCTGAACATCGGCCTTACCGGCACCGACATGTCCGGTTCTTACTACCTGCCCCGCATCGTTGGTTATGCCCGCGCTGCCGAGGCTCTTATGACCGCTCGCCGCATCGGCGCTGAGGAACTGCTTCAGTGGGGCTTCGCCAACAAGGTTGTTGCCGACGAGGACGTTCTGGACGAGGCCATCAAGATGGCAGAGGCTATCTGCAAGAACTCCGCTCCGCTGGGCATGCGCCTGACCAAGGAGTCCCTGCTCGCTTCTCTGGACAACTCCTTCCGTGGCCAGATCAGCATGGAGAACCGCAACCAGGTTCTGGCTTCTCAGACCGAGGACAACCGTCGTGGCGTTCGAAAGATGAACCCGAAACTGCGCGAAGAGGTAAAGGCTCATCCCGAGAACTTCACCTTCAACAACCTGTAAGCCGTAAAACACATACGCTTTCAGAACCAAGGGTCGCCGAAAGGCGGCCCTTTTTCGTGCGCAGGGATTATGGTGTGTCGTTTTCGACGGGCGTTCCCCTGCATTCTCTTCGTGCTGCAAGTAACTCTCTTTCCCGGTGCTTGCACTTTAGCGTGCTAAAGAGGGACTGTCCCTACTGGCACCTACTGGCACTTATCGGAAAAGCATCGGTTTATCTTGTAAAGCTATCGGTTCAGCCTATGAGTGATAGATCAGACCATAGAAACTGATAGATGTGCAGCAAGAAATAATCAGATCGTTCTCGTGGAAATGCCCCACAAGGCACAAATAATGGGTAGATAAGTGCGACAAACGATAGCGCTTGGATGGATTCTGATTCTCCTGGCGAATGAATTGAAGCGATAGTTTCCCATAGAAATAGCGATCTAACAGGGCTTATAAGCCAAGCGTGTTGATTCACCTTCCTTATTAACATGTTCACTAAGCAGTTAAATGATGTAAAACCCCAGGTAAACATCGGAATAGATTTTTGTTGTTCGAAAAAACAAAAAGCTGTTAGCAAAACTGACATCTTGGAAACAGAATAACTACCGGAAGTTGCGCTGAAGCTTGTTTTGTTGGGTGGAACGGCGAAGCGCAACGGTTGCCTTCGATCGGGCACATCGCACCAAGGGGGAGGGGCCAATGGCCCCATGGTGCTTCCAAGAATCAGGAGTTCGAAAAGAGGGTTAAGTAGGGAATCCTTTCGCGTGGGGGCGAAGGGACTAAGTTGTTTTGTGCCTGGGAGGGGGCAAAACAAACAGTAAGAAAGGAAGGTGCATCAATGTCCGACGCTAAGCAAAGCTCGTATCATGGTATCGCAGCACGTCTTGACCGCATGCCCATCTCCGGCTTCCACAAGAAGATCCTGTGGCTGCTCGCTGGCATCACGTTCTGCGACTCCGTCGATATGGCAGTTGGTGGCCCCATCGGCAACATTCTGCAGAACACCTATGACGCGGCTGGCAACCAGTGGATGACGCTGGAGCAGTT
>CAVDDI010000030.1:0-12182 GCA_963607675.1 bacterium
GCCCGAGATAGACGTTTCCACGGCTAGCGAGCAGAGCCAGTTCCTTTACCTGGAAAGCTCGGGGAAGATCCAGGATCTTCGTATCGAGATCGTGAGCGAGGATGCAAGCTATCCCGTCACCCTCTATGCGGTGGTCATAAACGACCACCAGCCCTTCGATTTCAATGGAATGCGCTTCTTCGTTGCCTTCGCTGTCCTGTTGCTGGTGTACGTGTTTCGTCCCAGGTCGAGCATCTACCGCTCCTTGGTGCGGGAGCATCCGCGCTTCTCCCGTGCGGTTATCGTCCTTGCCACTGCCTGCGAGGTGTTGGTGCTTTCCGCCTATCTGCTTTTGGGCTCAAACCAGGTGGGCATTGCCACTTCCACCTACAACTCCGGGTCGTGGGATGGGCACAGCATCGTGAACACCTATCAAGTTGGTGGCGAAAATGCCCAGCAATATGCGGAGTTGGCAAAGGCTATGGCCCAGGGGCAGCTCTACCTTGACGTGGAGCCGCCCGAGTGGCTTGTTGGCATGGACAACCCCTACGACAAGGGCGCACGTGATGAGCTTCAGAAGCAAACAGGGGAGAGCTATCTTTTTGACGTTGCTTTCTACGATGGCCATTACTACGTGTACTTCGGTGTTTTGCCGGTATTGCTTTTCTATCTGCCCTTCTATTTGCTCACGGGCTCAAGCTTCCCCACGGCCATCGGCGTATTGATTGCCTGCATCATGTTCACGCTCGGCATCACTGCCCTCATGGATCGCTTTGCCCGTCATCACTTCAAGCAGGTGAGTCTGGGGCTTTTCCTGTTGCTGCAGATGCCGCTGGTGGCCTGCTCGGGAATCCTGTACTTGGCGAAGTTCCCCACGTTCTACTCGCTGCCCATCTCGATGGCATTGGCCTTCACCGTTTGGGGCCTGTACTTCTGGATGCGTGGGCGCTCGGAGAGTAATGCTGGGCGTTGGTATTTGGCGGGTTCGCTCTGCATGGCCCTGGTTGTTCCGTGCCGCCCGCAGTTCCTGATATTCTCGCTCCTTGCCTTCCCCTTGTTCTGGCGTCGGTTCATAAGGGAGCGCCATCTGTTCACCAAGCAGGGCGCGCGAGAGTTCGCCTGCCTTGTGGCCCCGTATCTCGTGGTGGCCATCGGCGTTATGCTGTACAACCGCGCCCGCTTTGGCTCGTTCACTGATTTCGGGGCAAACTACAACCTTACGGTTAACGACATGACTCAGCGCGGCATGAATGCAGGCCGCTTGCTGCCGGCGTTGTTCGCCTATTTCCTGCAAACCCCGACAACCACCGGCGTGTTCCCCTGGCTGCAGCCGACTACGTTCGACACAACGTATCTTGGGCAGACCATCAAAGAGGTAACCTTCGGGGGCATCTTCGTTTGCCTGCCCATCCTTTGGGTGATCGCCTTCGCGAAGCCCATCTTGGCGTATCGCTTCAATGTGCGCTCTACCCATACGGTAGCCAGCGTCGTGCTTACCATGTTGGTCTCAGGGCTCCTTGTTGCCTGCTTGGATGCCCAGATGGCAGGCATCCTGCAACGCTACACTGCTGATTTCAGCATCCTGCTTCTTGTGCCTGCGGTGCTGCTCTGCTTCGTCGCGAACGATGCGCTTGCGGAACCGAAGGGCGCCGAGCCTCTGCCGGCGCTGGGCGATCGCTTCGTCTCGAAGGCGTTTGCCCATAAGGTGTTCCTCCGTGTGGTGGGTGTGCTGGTGTTCTTGAGCCTGCTCTATTCCACCTTGGTATGCTTCATCCCTGAAACCGGCTGGTACTCCGATGTGTACGACTGGGCATACCAGGACCTTATCGAAACGGTGGAGTTCTGGACGTAGCCGAAGGCCCGCCCCGAAAGGCATCGGCCGGGTTCGCTTACGGTCTGCAGCTTGTGAAGCACGATCGGACGGCCTGTGTCTGCCAAGCCGCATTGCGCTTTTGCGTGCCTAGGGGCCTCCAAGCCCTGCATGGGGTTCCTTGATTCGGCGGAGGGATTCATTTTCCGCGCTATTCGTTTCGTTTGGGTTTCGGCTCGTTTGTTGTCAGCTGTGCCGTTCGCCCCTTCAACTCAACCACCCACATTTGGCGATTTCCGTCCACCGAGCTATAGGCTGCAAGTTTGGAAACCCCCAAGAGCCGAATTCTGTTGGTTCCTACAATGAGGATGCTTGTTCAAAGCAAACCTAAGCGAGAGGAGAGGTATGTCACAGTTGACCGAAATCCGCTGGCATGCACGTGCTGGCCAAGGTGCGGTTACAGCGGCAAAGCTTGTCGCGGACACGGCACTGCTGCAGGGCAACTACATCCAGGCTATGCCCGAATATGGCCCGGAGCGTACGGGAGCACCCCTGAAGGCGTATACGCGCGTATCCAGTGACCCCATTGAAGTTCACAACAACATCCAGAACCCCGATATCGTCATCGTCATGGACGACACCCTGCTGGATTCCACCGATGTTATGGAAGGCATGCCCGAAGACGGTATCCTCCTGTTCAACACCACGATGACTGCCAAGGAAGCCCGAGCGGCAGTCAGCGCCCCGGCGAGCATGCGTGTCGCCGTGGTCGATGCATCCGGTATTGCCCTTGCAACCATCAAGAAGGACATGCCGAACACGCCTATCGTAGGCGCATTGGCCAAGATCACCGGTTTGTTCCCCTTGGAAAAGGTGAAGGAGCGCTTGGTTATCACCTTCGGCAAGAAGTTCTCTCAGGAAATGATCGATGCGAACCTTGCCTCCGTTGAGCGCGCATATCAGGAGGTGCAAGAGTAATGTCCAAGTACGGTTTCGATGGCTCCAACTACGACAACTGGAAGCCTGAGGATTTTCCTACCGGCTATGTTTGCCCTGAAGGCGGCACCTCCACCAACTGCTACACCGGTGGCTGGCGCTCCAACCGTCCCGTCTGGGATTCCGAGAAGTGCTCGAACTGCATGCTGTGCTGGGCCTATTGCCCCGATTCCTCTATTGAGGTGAAGGATGGTGCGATGACCGGCATCGACCTGTTCCATTGCAAGGGCTGTGGCGTGTGCGTGCATGAGTGCAAGTTCGGTGCGCTCGAGCTTATCTCCGAGGCCGAAGCCCAGGCCAGCGAAGCGAAGGGGGAGTAACCATGGCTGAAAAGAAGATGTTCTCTGCCACGGGCAACCAGATGGTGGCCGACGCGTTCCGTCAGGTGAACCCCGACGTTATGGCGGCTTACCCCATCACCCCGCAGACCACCATCGTGGAAGGCTATGCGAAGTTCGTGGCGGATGGGAGGGTAACCACCGAGTACGTTCCCACCGAATCCGAGCATTCCGCGCTTTCCGCCTGCATCGGCGCCTCTGCGGCCGGTGCCCGCGTTGCCACGGCAACCAGCTCCCAGGGCCTTGCATACATGTGGGAGGAACTGCACATCGCCGCAGGCATGCGCTGCCCCATCGTGATGGCCAACGCCAACCGCGCGCTTTCCGCACCTATCAACATCCACGGCGATCATTCTGACATCATGAGCGCCCGCGATTGCGGCTGGGGCATGATGTTCGCCGAAACTGCGCAGGAAGCTTACGACAACACCATCGTCGCCTTCAAGGTGGCGGAAGACCCGAACGTGCTCCTGCCAGTGCTCACCACGCTCGACGGTTTCGTCACCACGCACGCCATGGACTGCTGTGTGATGGAGGAAGACGAGACGGTGAAGGCATTTGTGGGCGACTACCAGCCGAAGTACCCGCTGCTCGATACCGAGAACCCCGTTGGCCAGGGTATGTTCGCCACGCTGGGCAACGGCTACATGAAGTACAAGCTCACCGAGCGCCATGCGCTCGACAACGCCATGGAGGCCTTTGAGCGCCATGGCAGGGAATGGGCCGAGATCACCGGCCGTCCGTTCGATCTGGTGGACGCTTGGGGCGCTGAAGATGCCGACTACATCGTGGTGGTCCTCGGTTCCTGCGCCGGCAACGCCCGCTTCCAGGCTCGCAAGCTTCGCGAGCAGGGCATGAAGGTTGGCGTGGTTCGCCCCCGCATCTTCCGCCCGTTCCCCGCGAAGCAGATTGCCGAGGCGTGCAAGAACGCCAAGGCGGTTGCCGTGCTTGACCGTTCCGATTCCTTCGGTTCCCCGCATGCCCCGTTGGCGCTCGAGGTTCGTTCCGCGTTCCAGGCAAACGGCGTAAACGCACTGGTCAACGATTACGTTGTTGGCCTTGGCGGCGCAGACATCACGCTCGATCAGATGAACACCGTGTTCACCGAGCTGGAGCAGCGTGCTGCCGGCAAGGGCGACGGTTCCATCAAGTATCTCGGCATCGAAGAGTAAGGGGCATCTAATGGCTAACATCAAGCAACTTTCCGCTCGCCCCGACGACTTGGCTCCTGGCCATCGCCTGTGCGGCGGCTGCGGTGCATCCATCGCGGTGCGCCAGGTCCTTATGGGCCGCAACGACTACGACGTGGTGTGCTGCTCTGCAACGGGCTGCCTGGAGGTTTCCACTTCCATCTACCCTGACAACGCATGGAACGTCCCGTTCATCCACAATGCGTTCGCCAACGCCGGTGCCACCATTTCCGGTGTGGAGGCTGCCTACAAGGGCCTTCAGCGCGCAGGTAAGATCCCTGCCGATAAGAAGATCAAGTTCGTTGCCTTCGGCGGCGACGGCGGCACCTACGACATCGGCCTCCAGTCGCTTTCCGGCGCAATGGAGCGCGGTCACGACATCGTGTACGTGTGCTACGACAACGGCGCTTACATGAACACCGGCATCCAGCGCTCGTCCGCAACGCCGAAGGGTGCATGGGCCACCACTTCCGAGGTAGGCAAGGTTCAACAGGGCAAGCCCCAGAAGCGCAAGGACCTTACCTCCATCATGGCGGCTCACGGCGTTCCCTATGTTGCCCAGGCAACGGTTGGCAACTGGCGTGACCTGGTGAACAAGGCTGAAAAGGCCATCGCGGTCGATGGTCCGGCGTTCCTGAACGTCATGGCTCCCTGCCCGCGCGGTTGGCGCATCGACTCCAGCCAGACCGCCGAGATCTGCCGCATGGCGGTGAACTCCAAGTTCTGGCCCTTGTTCGAGGTGGAGAACGGCAAGTGGAAGCTCACCCCGGTTCGCGATAAGAACCTTATCCCCGTTAAGGACTTCTTGAAGCCGCAGGGTCGCTTCAAGCACCTGTTCAAGCCTGGCAACGAGGCTTTGCTCGAAGAGATCCAGCAGGACGTGGATGATTTCTGGGCATACCTGGAAGGCCGCGTGGAAGGCTCGAAGGATCTGTAATCCATCAGGCTGCATCTGAGCAGGGCTCATTTTCGGCAATGCGCTGAAAAGCCGCGGACGGAAACGTTCGCGGCTTTTTGCTTGACGGGTTGTTGCAGTGCGCTATAGTAACCCTCGTAAAACATGAATACGGTCTTCAGGGCGAGGTGCAATTCCTCACTGGCGGTAATGCAAAGCAGCTCGGAAAGCTGGCGGCGCAAAGCCCGCGACCCTTGCATCAGCAAGGCTGATCTGGTGGAAATCCAGAGCCAACGGTTACAGTCCGGATGGAAGAAGACGATGAGGCTTGTGGCTTGCGCCACGTTACCTGTCATCTAAAAGCCCTGGAACGTTTTGTTCCAGGGTTTTTTTCTTTGGCATCTCCGCATCATCGCAACCCAAGATGGTATTCGCGATGGACATGAAAGGAGGTGCATCTCTTTGACCGACCAGGATTACATGCGCCGCGCTTTGGAGCTTGCCCTGCGCGGTGCGGGCTGGGTAAACCCCAATCCGCTGGTGGGTGCGGTCATCGTATCGGATGGGCGCATCATCGGGGAGGGTTGGCATCCTTGCTTCGGCGAGTTCCATGCCGAGCGCCAGGCTCTGGCCGACTGCCGCAAGCGCGGGGAAAGCCCTGCGGGAGCAACCATCTACGTCACGCTTGAGCCGTGTTGCCATACCGGCAAAACCCCGCCGTGCACGGAGGCCATCATCGAGGCTGGAATTGCCCGTGTGGTTATGGGGGCTCCCGACCCGAACCCCAAGGTGGACGGTGGCGGCGTTGCCCAGCTGGAAGCTGCCGGGATCGACGTGATCCAAGGCGTGCTGGTGGAAGAATGCCAGGAAATCAACCGTGCGTTCTTCCACTACATCGAAACCGGCAAGCCCTACGTCATCCTGAAGTACGCCATGACGCTCGATGGCAAGATAGCCACGCGCAGCGGCAAGTCGAAGTGGATCACCGGCGAGGCGGCGCGACGTCGCGTGCACGAAGACCGTCAGCGCTATGCTGCCATCATGGTTGGCGTTAACACCGTTATCAAAGATGACCCGCTGCTTACCTGCCGCTTGGATGGCTTTATCGACGGCGAAGCGGGGGAGGCCGGCCTAGTGGAAGAGTCTCGCTTCGAGGACCTGCTGGAGCAGGAGATCGCTGAAGACGAGGCGTTGCTCGGAGAGGGCGCTGCAGGGCAGGATTCGGCTTCGACCCTGCGTGGCTTCGGCGAGTTCAAGCCGCGTTGCAGCAACCCCATCCGCATCGTGTGCGACACGCACCTGCGCACGCCCCTTGGCTCCCAGCTGGTCAAGACGGCGGCTGCTGTTCCCACCTACATCGCAACCTGCGAGCGCGACCTGGCGAAGCACTTGCCCTACCGCGAGCAGGAGTGCGACATCATCGTGGTTCCCGAGGCGGGTGGGCATGTGGATATCGAGGTGCTGATGGAGAAGCTGGGTGCGATGGGCATCGACAGCGTGATCGTGGAGGGCGGCGCAGAACTGAACTGGTCTGTTCTTGCCTACGACGTGGTTTCGCGCGTTCAGGCTTACATCGCCCCGAAGATCTTCGGTGGCGCAGCGGCCCCCAGCCCGGTGACGGGCTTTGGGGTGGAGGCCCCGAAGTACGCCATTGAGCTTACTGAGCCCAAGGTGACCCAGTTGGGGAGCGATCTGCTCGTTGAATGCGAGGTGAGGTAGATGTTCACCGGCATTGTCGAGGAAGTGGGCCGCGTTGCCTCTGTTCGCAAGGGCGCGCACTCCTGCGTGCTTACGGTGAATGCCTCGAAGGTGCTCGAAGACGTGCACCTGGGCGACAGCATCGCCACCAACGGGGTGTGCCTTACCGTCACGGGCTTCACGCGCAGCTCCTTTTCGGCCGATGTGATGCACGAGACGCTGAACCGCTCTTCGCTTGGGCAGCTTCGCCCGGGCAGCCCGGTGAACCTGGAGCGTGCCATGCTTGCCGGCGGGCGCTTCGGTGGGCACATCGTTTCCGGGCATATCGACGGCACGGGAGTCATTCGCTCTATCGACGAGGACGACAACGCGGTGTGGTATCGCATCGGCGCCGACCGGGCCGTTCTTCGCTACATCGTTGAGAAGGGCTCCATCGCCATCGACGGCATCAGCCTTACGGTTGCCAAGGTGGACGCGGAAAGCTTCAGCGTTTCCATCATCCCGCATACCCGTGCCCAGACCAATCTGGCCGGTAAGGGCGTGGGCAGCGTGGTGAACCTGGAGAACGACTGTGTGGGCAAATACGTGGAGCGTCTGCTGGCCTGCTCCCCTGAACTTGCCGATGCCGCCAACGATGGAACCAGCTCGGCGAGCCCTTATCTGAACAAGGCTGCGGCAAGGGGGGCTTCAGCCGGTGGCATCACCAAGGAGTTCCTGTTGAGCAACGGTTTCTAGCATCGGCTCAATTTACTGAAAGCTATACGAGCCTGCTTTTGCGCGGGCCATACGAGAGGAAAAAGATGTTCGAATTCAACACCATCGAAGAGGCGCTTGAGGATCTTCGCCAGGGCAAGGTGATCCTTTGCACCGACGATCCCGACCGCGAGAACGAGGGCGACTTCATCTGTGCCGCCGAGTTCGCCACCACCGAGAACGTGAACTTCATGGCGAAGTACGCCAAAGGCCTTATCTGCATGCCCATGAGCATCGAGCTGTGCCGCAAGCTCATGTTCCCCCAGATGGTAACCACTAACACCGACAACCATGAAACCGCCTTCACGGTTTCGGTCGACCATGTGGACACCACCACCGGCATCTCCGCCGAAGAGCGTGGCCTTACCGCCCGCAAGTGCGTGGCCGACGATGCCCGCCCCGAGGACTTCCGCCGCCCGGGCCATATGTTCCCGCTGATGGCGAAGCCCAACGGCGTGCTTGAGCGCAATGGCCACACCGAGGCCACGGTAGACCTTATGCGTTTGGCCGGCCTGAAGGAATGCGGCCTGTGCTGCGAGGTCATGCGCGACGACGGCACCATGATGCGCACGCCCGAGCTAATCGAGCTTGCCCAGGAGTGGAACTTGAAGTTCATCTCCATCAAAGAGCTGCAGGAGTACCGCAAGATGCACGACAAGCTGGTGGAATGCGTGGCCAACACGAAGATGCCCACCAAGTACGGTGACTTCCGTGCGTATGCCTATATCAACAAGCTCAACGGCGAGCACCATGTGGCCCTGGTGAAGGGCGACATCGGCAATGGCGAGGATCTGCTGGTGCGCGTTCACTCCGAATGCCTGACCGGCGACGCCTTCGGCTCCCTGCGCTGCGACTGCGGCGAGCAGTTCGCCTCCGCGATGCAGGCGGTAGAGGCTGAGGGCCGCGGCGTGGTGCTGTACATGCGCCAAGAGGGCCGCGGCATCGGCCTGGTGAACAAGCTGCGTGCCTATGAGCTGCAGGATCAGGGGATGGACACGCTCGAGGCGAACTTGGCCCTGGGCTTCAAGGGCGATGAGCGCGAGTACTTCATCGGTGCCCAGATCCTGCGCGACTTGGGAGTGAAGACCATGCGCCTGCTTACCAACAACCCCGACAAGGTCTATCAGCTTTCCGAGTTCGGGCTGGAGATCGTCGACCGCGTGCCCATCCAGATGCCCGCCACCGACCACGACCGCTTCTACTTGAAGACCAAGGCCGAGAAGATGGGCCACATCCTGGAATCGGTGGAATAACGGGCGCTTCCCGCAAGGGCTGCCCATGCAAGACAAGGAACAACCCGGCTCAGCGGCCGGCAGATGAAAGGAAAACTCACATGAACACTCTTGAAGGCAAGCTTGTATCCGAGGGAATCAAGGTAGGCATCGTTGCCGCCCGTTTCAACGAGTTCATTACCTCGAAGCTGATCGGCGGTGCCATGGATGGCCTGCTGCGTCACGATGTGAAGGATGAGGACGTTGACGTGGCTTGGGTTCCCGGCGCATTCGAGATCCCGCTGGTTGCCCAGAAGATGGCCGAATCGGGCAGGTACGACGCCGTTATCTGCCTGGGCGCAGTGATCCGTGGCGCAACCTCCCACTACGACCTGGTGTGCAACGAGGCCGCCAAGGGCGTTGCCCAGGTTGGCCTGAAAACGGGCGTGCCGGTTCTCTTCGGCGTGGTAACCACCGACACCATCGAGCAGGCCATCGAGCGCGCAGGCACGAAGGCCGGCAACAAGGGCTTCGACTGCGCAACCAGCGCCATCGAGATGGTGAACCTCATCAAGGCCATCGAAGGCTAAGCACCAAAGCCGGCAGAGTTGAACCGCTCGGGCTCCGCGTTGCGGGGCCCGATGTGCATCTGGGGAGGTTCCGTGTTCCGCCCTGGACGCTCCCGATCGTCCCTTTTCCCGGCAGGGGGACAGGAGCAAAGGCGGATGCTACCTTGCCTTCGAGCGCTTGAGGATGCTCACGGTTTCTATGTGGAAGGTCTGGGGGAAAAGGTCTACGGGGGTTGCGCTCACCAACTCGTAGCCCACTTGCGCGAACCGGGCGATATCCCGCGCCCAGGTGGCTGGGTCGCAGCTCACGTAGGCCACGCGCTTCGCCCGTGAGGCGGCAATGCTCTCGGGCACCCCCTTGCCAAGGCCGGCGCGGGGCGGGTCTACCACCAGCGCATCCAGCTCTCCCAGCGTGGGCAGCTCGCGGGCGCTGTCGCCGCCGATAACCTCGATCTCGCCCTCGATGGCTTCCATGTTGCGGCGTAGGTCGCGCACGGAAGAGGCCGCTGATTCCACGGCGTAGACGAAGTCGGCACGCTGGGCAAGCGGCAAGGTGAAGGTTCCCGCACCGCAGTACAGATCGGCCACGATCGAGGTTTCATCGACCTGGAGGCCGTCTATGACCAGCTCGATCATCTTCTCTGCTTGGGCGGTATTCACCTGGAAGAAGCTTGGGGCGCTGATGCGGTACTCGTTTTCCAGCAGCGTCTCGCCCCAGTTCCCGCGGCCGTGGAGCACTTCCACCTTCTTCACCTTGCGGGCTTTGCCGGGGTCGGCCATCACGCGCACGATGCTGGTGCACTTCAGCGCGCTGGCCAGGGTGTCGGCCGCCATCTTGCGGGGGAAGCCGCTGGGGGCGGTCCATAGCGCTATCTCGGTTTCGCGGGTGCGTATGCTGCGGCGAACCCCGACGCGGAATATGCCCAGGTCGTCGGTTCCCTGCAGGTAGGAAAGGGCACCGCGCAGGGCGCCGGGCGCCTTCTCTATGCCCTTTGCGCCCAAAAGGCACGTCTTAGGGGCTGCGGCAAGTTCGCCGCCCTGCTCGTGGAAGCCCAGCATGAACAGCCCGCGCGCATCGCGCCCGGCGGCCAATTCAAGCTTATTGCGGTAGCCCAGCTGGCGCTTCGATCCCACGCAAGGGGAAACCAGCTCTTCTGCCCGTTCGCGTGATATGCCGCCTATGCGGGAAAGCTGGCTTACCACGTTGGCGCGCTTGGCATCGATCTGGGCCTGGTAGCCCAGATGCATCCAGGGGCATCCGCCGCAGACCCCGGAAAAGGGGCAAGCCGGCTGCACGCGCAGGGGGCTTGCCTCAACCATCTGTTCTATCACCGCTTCGCGGAAGCCCTTGGTTTCGCGGGTGACCCTTGCTTCAACCACATCACCAGGGGCAGCTCCTGCGACGAAGACCACTTTGCCGTCGTCGGCGCGTCCAACGGCGTTGGGGCCGTACGCCATGCCGGTGATCGTAATGCGCATGCTCAAGCCTTCCTTTTGGTTTTCGTGGGGAAATCGGGATGTCGCTAATCATAACGTATAATATCGGCAGTTGTGCCCTCTTAGCTCAGGGGATAGAGCGTCTGCCTCCGGAGCAGAAAGCCGCAGGTTCGAATCCTGTAGAGGGCACCATTTCTTGAATACGAACGAAGCAGTTAGGGGAAACCATGGCTTTGTACACACCTGAATACCAGCCCACCGGCAACGAGGTTGCGGTTATCAAAACCTCCAAGGGCGATATCCGCGTAGAGCTTGCTGGCAACGATGCCCCCATCCACGTCGGCAACTTCGTCGAGCTTGCCAAGAAGGGCTTCTATGACGACCTGAAGTTCCACCGCTACGTCCCCGGCTTCGTTATCCAGGGCGGTTGCCCTAATACCCGCATGCTCGATTCCGAGCAGGTGAAGGCAGCCGAGGGCAACCCCTATGCCGGCCTTGGCACGGGTGGCCCGGGCTACTGCATCCGCGAGGAGTACACCACCAACCCCAACAACAAGCACCTCGATGGCACGCTGGCCATGGCGCGCTCCCAGGACCCGAACTCCGCGGGCTCCCAGTTCTACCTGTGCCTGGGCGCTCAGCCGTTCCTCGACTCCGGCTATACGGTTTTCGGCCAGACGGTGGAAGGCCTTGACGTGGTGAAGAGCCTTCGCGTGGGCGATGTCATCGAGACCATCGTCATCGAGGGTGCCAACTAACGAATCGCTTGTTGGCAGCAGGGCGCATCGAGCGCCGTTGTGCAGCGCCTGCGCTGGGAGTCCCAGGGCGTGAGGGCGCAAGAGAGGAACCGGACGGTATATGAACAACGAGACTTTCCAGCTGGCGCGCAGCGCCTACGTTTCCAAGACCTACGATGTGGCCTTGCAGAAGTTCACCGAATGCCTTGAGGATACCTCTGTCGAAAAGGCCCCGGGCGAGATAGGCCTTCTGTATCATCAGATCGGAAACTGCCTGGTAAAACTCAACGACCCGAACGAGGCCATCCACGCCTATTCCCAGGCGATGATCGACAAGTCCTACGATGCGGTTGGCTCGGTGAGCTACAACCTGGGCATGGTCTATGCCTCTCAGGGCGATTTCGAGGATGCCATCACCAACTTCACCGCCGCCACGCAGGATTCGCGCTATCCCACGCCCTACAAGGCGTTTGTCGGCTTGGGTAATTCCCTTCTGAAACTCGGCAAATCCGCTGATGAGCAGGATCAGGAAAACCTTCAAGCCGCGATGACGACGCTTCTTCTTAAGG
>CAVDDI010000031.1:0-12037 GCA_963607675.1 bacterium
GCACCGTGCGCTCGGCATCTGTGGCCCCCATACCCTGTGTGGGCTGGCCCTTCGCTCGCGCAGCCTCTATGCGGTCTATCACCGCGCGGTACACACCCACCACAGCCTGCACGTACTCGGGCGATTTCATGCGGCCCTCGATCTTCAGCGACGAGATGCCGGCATCGAGCAACTCGGGGATAAGGTCTATGGTGCACAGGTCCTTGGGCGAAAGCAGATGCTCGCCCGGAGAGGGAAGGTTCTTGCGCAACGCACGGTTGTGAAGCTCGTAGGGAAGGCGGCATGCCTGAGCGCAGCGCCCACGGTTGGCGGAACGGCCACCGACCATGGAAGACATGAAGCACTGGCCCGAATAGCAGATGCACAGCGCGCCATGGGCGAAGCATTCCAGCTCAACCCCCAACTCGCCGGCAAGCGGCCCCAGAACGTCCAGCTCCTCAAGGGATAGCTCACGCGTCAGCGTAACACGGGAAACACCCAGCGCAGCCGCAGCGCGAAGGCCGTCTTCATCGTGGATGTTCATCTGGGTGGAAACGTGCACTTCAACATCGGGAATGGCACGGGAAAGCTCAAGGCAGATGCCGATATCCTGCACGATGAAGGCATCGACCCCGCAGCGGTACGCCTGACGCGCAAGCTCCATGGCATCCTGAAGCTCGGAGGGAAGCACCACCGTGTTCAGCGTAAGGAACACCCTCACCCCGCGCAGATGGGCGTAGTCGCACGCCTCTGCCAAGCTTTCCAGCGTGAAGTTCTCGGCACCGCGCCGGGCATTGAAGTGGCCTGCGCCCAGATACACTGCATCGGCACCGGCGCGCACGGCAGCATGCAGGCATGCCATGTTGCCGGCAGGGGCCAGAAGCTCAACGCGCTTCACCGCGGGGGCTGCCGAAACCGCACCCTTGGGCTCTGGGGCGCTGGCTGTGGTATCAAGTTCCCTGGTCATGGTTTGTCCTTTGCTCTCTTGCCACCTCAGGGCAGAAAAACGGCCATCTTCCGATGGCCGCTCTGTTTTGCATGATATGCCAAGGCCGCCCTACGCGGACTGAACCTTGCTGTCCGCGTCTTGCAGGGCCTGGATACCGGCATTGTAGTGCGACTGGATATCGGCCATGCGACTTTCGTAGTCGGAATAATCGTAGCTTCCGCTTTGCGGAGCCTTCACATCTTCATAAAGCTGAACGTAGGCAGCCAACGCGGTTTGCAGCTCCTTCGCCCCATTGACGTACTGGGTTTGGATATCCCCCATAGCGTCGGGAACATCAAGCGCCTCCAGATCGGATATGCACTGATCCACAGCGGAAAGCTGCGAGGAAAGCGAAACCACCTCATCATCCTTCACCGCGGTGGCAAAGGACTCCATGTTGGTGTCCAGGGTTTCCATGATGGTGTTCACCGAAGACATGTATTGGCGGTTCTGGGTTTGGGCATCGGCCTGGCTGTTGTCGGAAACGCAGCCGGCAAACGCACCAAGGCAAACAACGCTGAGCGCCGCTATCACGAGAAAACGTAGTTTCGCTTTCATAAGATCCTTCCCGTTAAAGGAACGGCAGCGCCTTCTTGCGCTGCGCACCTTTCATTGAAAACGATATGGCCTGCCCGTGCGGCCACGTGGGGTCTTCTTCCCGAAGAATCCATAGCCGCACATGCGGGAAGCAGGCCGTACCGGGCTATGCCGCTTGGCTGCTGCGTTGGTCAGTAGAGCCGCTGGAAGAGGTGCCGCCACCGCTGGCGCCTCCACCGCCGCTGCTGGAACCGCCCGATCCGCCACCGCTGGAGCTTCCGCCGCCGGAGCCGCCGCTGCTGGAACCACCGCTCGAGCCGCCCGAGCCGGAGCCGCCGCCGGAACTGCTTCCGCCAGATCCGCCGCTGCTGGAGCTTCCGCCGCCGGAGCCGCTGGAAGAGCCGGAACTCGAGCTAGACGAACTAGACGAGCTCGAAGAGCTTGAGCTGGAAGAAGAGCTATCGGTGGTGGAGTTGCCGGTAGTCGATTCGGTGGTGGTGGCCGAAGCGGTGCTGGAATCAACCGAGTCGCCCTCGTGCTCGGGCGAATAGCCGGTGGAACCGCTGCCGCTGCCGAAGTCGGTGGTGGTGTAGGTGAGCTTCTTCTCGGAAGTGGGGAATTGCTGGACGGGCTGGCCTTCAAGCACTTCGCTCATGAACGAGCCGAACACGCCGTCGCAGGCAACGGAAGAGGGCATCTGCACCTCGTCACGCCCGCCGATCCAGATAGCGGTGGAAAGCTGCGGGGTGATACCGCAGAACCACTTGTCACGCCAGTTCTCAGACGTACCGGTTTTGCCGGCAACCGGCTGGCCGTTGTCGATGGCGGCGCCGCGGCCGGTACCGCTGGTAACCACGCCTTCCATAACCTCGGTGGCAGCTTCGGTGAGCGCCGTGTCCAAGACCTTTTCGCCGGCGGTGTTTGCCTGGTATATCACGTTGCCGCTGGAATCCTTGATGGATTCGATGCATACCGCCTCATGCTTGGTACCGCCGTTTGCGATAGTGGCATAGGCCTGCGCCATCTCGCGCACCGTTACCTCTTCAGAGCCCAACGTGATGGAGGGATAGGCATCGAGCTCGGTTTCGATGCCGCACTTCTTGGCCATATCGACCACCTTGTCGGCACCGATCTTGGTGCACAGCTGGGCAAAGCCGGTGTTGGAGGAAACGGCGAAGGCGCTGGCGATGGAACGCGTGCCGTAATTGGTGCCGCCGTAGTTCTCCACCTTCCAGCCGTCAAGGTTCACGCTCGAGGTGCAATTAAGGTTGGTCTGGGGCGAGATGCCGTCGTTCAAGGCCGCCAACAGGGTAAAGGTCTTGAAGGAAGAACCCGGCTGGCGCTTAGCCTGCGTTGCCAGGTTGTACTCGTTGCTGTCGTAGTCGCGGCCGCCTATGAGCGCCTTGATGTAACCGGTGTTGGGATCCACCGAAACCATGGCCAACTCAAGGTTGCTCGAAAGCGTTTTCAGCTTGGCCTGTGCTGCCGACTCGGCGGCTTCCTGGATTGCCGGGTCGAGGGTGGTGGTAACCACCATGCCGCCCTTGAACACCTCGTCGGTGGAGTAGTTCTGCAGCAGCTGCTGACGCACGTAGCTGGTGAAGTACTTGTACTTGTACATGCCATCGCCCGTGCTTACCGATGAAACGTTCAGGTCAAGCTCTTCCGCCTGGGCGGCATCGTGTTGCTCCTGGGTGATAACGCCGTTTGACAGCATGCGGTCAAGAACCAGGTTGCGGCGCTGTTTGCAGTTGTTGGGGTTGTCGATGGGGTTGTTGTACGTGGGGCTCTGCGGGATGCCGATAAGCGCGGCGGCCTGGGCAAGGGTAAGGTCCTTCGCGTCCACCGAGTAATAGCGTTGGGCGGCAGCCTGGATACCGTAGGCGCCCTGGCCGTAGTTGATGGTGTTCAGGTACATCTGAAGAATGTCCTGCTTGGAGTAGATCTCCTCGAGCTTCATGGCGATGTACGCCTCACGCACTTTGCGCTTCAGGGTTGATTCCTGCGCCTCATCGGCCAAGATGGTGTTCCTAACGAACTGCTGCGTGATGGTGGAAGCACCTTCGCGGCCGGTATGCGTCAGGTTCACCCACACCGCGCGGGCGATGCCCATGAGGTCGATGCCGTTGTGCTGGTAGAAGCGCTCGTCTTCCGTGGCAACGGTGCCCTTGGTAACGTAGTCGCCCATCTGGTCAAGCTCGATGGGGTCGCGGTTCTCCAAGAAGAACTCCGCCAGAAGCGTGGTGCCGTCGTTGGCGTACACCTTGGTTTTCTCGGCATAGTTATATGCGGAAGCATCGGTGTAGTCAGGCAGATCCTGCAGCCAAACCGAGCACATCGCCACAGCGGCAATGCAGCACGCCACAAGCATGCCGCCTAAAACAGCAAGAAGCACACCGGGCTTGAAGCCGGATTTGCCAGGCCGGGCGTGCCTGCTCCTTCTACCACGAGTAGCCATTCAACCTCCCAAATACAGTTCCCGTCATTTTATCATGACGGGAACCGCACCCAGGAAAGCGCATAACTACGCCAGGTTCTTGTCCTCTTCGAGCTTCTTGGCGCCAAGCTCTATCTGCTCGGCCACCACGGCATTGCCGGTGCCGCCGAAGGTAGTGCGCGCCGCCACGATGGATTCCAGGTCAAGCGCTTCGGTGATGTCGGCCTCGAACAGGTCGGATGCCTGCTTGAAGTCTTCCAGGGAAAGGTCGTCCAGGTCGCAGCCTCGCTTGTCGCACAGAAGCACCAGATGGCCCACGATCTCGTGCGCCTTGCGGAACGGCAGGCCCTTCTTCGCCAGGTAGTCGGCCACGTCGGTGGCGGCAAGGTAGCCCTTCTTCGACTGGGCGCGCATGGCATCGGCGTTCACTTGCATGGTGGAGATCATGCCCTCCATGCACACCAGGCAGTCATGCAGCGTCTTGCAAGCGTCCATGACGCCTTCCTTGTCTTCCTGAAGGTCCTTGTTGTAGGCAAGCGGAAGGCTCTTCATGGTGGTAAGCAGCGCCATCAGGTCGCCCACAACGCGGCCCGACTTGCCGCGGATCAACTCGGCGAAATCGGGGTTCTTCTTCTGGGGCATGATGGACGAACCGGTGGAGTACTCGTCGGCCAGGGTGATGAAGCCGAACTCGGAAGTGGACCACAGGATGATTTCCTCGGACAGGCGGGAAAGATGGATCATGGCCACCGAGCAGGCATAATCGAGGTCGAGCAAGAAATCGCGATCGGAAACCGCATCGAGGGAGTTGGGGATCATATGATCGAAGCCCAGCTCATCGGTGGTCTTCTGACGGTCCAGCGGGTAAGTGGTGCCAGCAAGCGCCGCAGACCCCAAGGGGTTTGCATCGGCTGCATCGTAGGCCTGCTTCACGCGATTGAAATCGCGCGTGAACATCCAGAAATAAGCCATGAAGTGATGCGATAGCAGCACCGGCTGCGCATGCTGCATGTGCGTGTAACCGGGAAGGATGGTGCCCATGTTGTTGCGCGCCGCCTGGATAAGCGTTTCGCGCAGGGCGTTCAGGTCGGCCATCAGGCCGCTGGCCAGCTCCTTGGCGTACAGGCGCGTATCGGTGATCACCTGGTCGTTGCGGCTGCGGCCCGTATGCAGGCGTGCGCCGGCATCGCCGATGTTCTGGGTAAGCACCTTCTCGATGGACATATGGATGTCCTCGTCGTTGATGTCGAAGGTGAA
Source organism: bacterium (assembly GCA_963607675.1). GTDB lineage: Bacteria > Actinomycetota > Coriobacteriia > Coriobacteriales > Eggerthellaceae > Anaerotardibacter. Next base: position 5,199 of record CAVDDI010000031.1, read on the forward strand.
GTTGCCCTCTTCGATGGTCTTCTCGATCTGGGCAAGGCCATCGACGATCTTCTGGGCGTCCTCATTCGAGATAACGCCCTGGGCAGCCAACATGCGCGCATGGGCACGGGAACCCGCGATATCCTCGTGGTACATCGCCTTGTCTACGGGAAGGGATGCGCCGAATTCCTGTGTGAACTCGCTTACGCCCTTTTCGAATCGTCCAGACCACAAAGCCATTGGGAAACTCCTATCTCATGCCAAGGCGCAACGCCCCAGCCTATTGCTTAAGACAAGTACCCATCATAACAAAACAGGACCCTCCCCCCTCAACGAAGGAAGAGCCCCTGACAAAGCTCGAAGGGCGAAGCGAATTCGAGCGAACGCCCGAAGGGCGTTATTGATATCCGGGCATGCGGCAGACGTGCTGAGCACCGCCCATTCAAACTGCGGGATGAAAAATTGAAAGTCCGGGTATGCGCCAGTAAATCAGCGAGCGCAATTCTGACGAGTGCAGGGGAAGCGAAAAGGGCGAGGCATTGGCCTAATGTGCCATGCCTCGCCCTTTGAGGTTTCCCTGTGCCGTCAGAATTGCGCGCAGCGTCATCACGGCTCAGGAGAGTAAATCGCTTCGCGATTTACTCTCCGTCCGTTACCCCTTGTTCGCGGCGATTCTTAGCCCAAACCTTGGTGGAAAGGCCGTACAGGTCGATGAAGCCCTTGGCGGCCTTGTGGTTGAAGGTGTCGGCGGCATCGTAGGTTGCCAGACCGTAGTCGTACAGGCTGAAGTCGGACTTGCGGCCGGTTACGGTGCAGTTGCCCTTGTAGAACTTCAGGCGCACGGTGCCGGTAACGCACTGCTGGGTGGTGGCCATGAAGGCATCCACGGCATGCTTCAGAGGGCTGAACCACTGGCCGTTGTACACCATGGTTGCCCAATCATGCTCAAGGTGAAGCTTGTAGCGCAGCACCTCGCGCTCAAGGCACATATCCTCAAGGCCGCGATGGGCAACGATGAGGGCAAGCGCACCGGGAGCCTCGTAGCACTCACGGCTCTTAACGCCGATCATGCGGTTCTCGATCATGTCGATGCGGCCGAAGCCGTTGTCGCCGGCGATCTGGTTCATCTTGGCGATGATGTCCAGGTAGCTCATCTGCTGGCCGTCGATGGCGACAGGCAGGCCGCCCTTGAACTCGATCTCAACCTCGGTGGGCTGGTCGGGAGCCTTCTCGGGGTCGGTGGTCATGGTGTAGATATCCAGCGGAGGGCGGTTCATCGGGTCTTCCAGCACGCCGCACTCGATTGCGCGGCCCCACAGGTTGTCGTCGATGGAGTACGGCTTGGACTTGGTGGTGGGAACGGTCACACCGTGGGCCTCTGCCCAGTCCATTTCCTCCTGGCGGGTGTGCATATCCCACTCGCGAACAGGGGCGATGATCTCCAGCGTGGGGTCGAGCGCCTGGATAGAGGTTTCGAAGCGAACCTGGTCGTTGCCCTTGCCGGTGCAGCCATGGGCCACGTACTTGGCGCCGAACTTATGGGCGGTATCTACCAGGTACTTGGAGATCAGCGGACGGGAAAGGGCGGATACCAGCGGGTACTTGTTCTCGAAGTGGGCGTTGGCGAACAGGGCCTTGGACAGGTAGTCGGCGGCGAAGTCCTCACGCATGTCGGCGATGATGCAATCGAGTGCGCCCGTGGCCAGTGCGCGCTCCTTTACCTGCTCCAGGCCCTCATGCTCCTGGCCAACCTCGCCCACAACGGCGATAACGTCGAGGTTCTTCTCATCCTGAAGCCACTTGATGCAGACGCTGGTGTCCAGGCCGCCCGAGTAGGCGAGTACGCATTTATCCTTTGCCATCTTCTTACCTTTCTTTTGGCATTGTTCCTATGTAGAGCGCCCACATGGGGCGAAAAGCACGGGGAGGAAGAACCTCCCCGTTGGTCGTTATTCCTCGGTTGCCCCGGCGACGCTTGCCTGGGCAAGCTCTTCGGCGCGGGCCGCTTCCTCGGAGCCGTTTGCGCCTTCGGGCTCATCGGCGGCACGGCCGGCCTCAAGCAGCTCGGGCAGCGCCTTGATGAGCGCATCGATCTCCGTTTCCGTGATGATAAGCGGGGGCAGGAAGCGCAAGGTGCCCTTGCTGGTGGCGTTCAGCAGGAAGCCTGCCTTCAGGCCAGCTGCCACCACCTTGTTGGCATCGATGCCCTCTGCCACATCGGCACCGATCATCAGGCCAAGGCCGCGAACCTCGGTGATGCCATCGAGCTTCTGCAGCTTCTCGGCGAAGTAATCGCCCATCTCGGCAACGCGGTCGTCGTAATGGCCGCGGGTGAGCGTTGCCAAGGTGGCATGCGCTGCCGCCATTGCCAGGTTGCTGCCGCCGAAGGTGGAGCCATGGTCGCCGGGCTCGAAGACCTCTGCCACCTCGATGCGAGCCGCGCAGGCACCCATCGGGAAGCCGGAGGCAATGCCCTTGGCCATGGTGATGATATCGGGCGTGATGCCCATGTTCTGGAAGGCAAACGGATACTCACCGCAGCGGAAGATGCCGCTCTGCACTTCGTCCACGATAAGCAGCAAGCCGTTCTTGCGGCAGAACTGCGCCACCTCGTAGAGGGTATCGGCATCCCACGGATACACGCCGGCTTCGCCCTGAACAGGCTCGATCATAACGGCGCACACATCGGAAAGGTTGTTGTACACCGCCTGGTGAAGGGCGTTCAGGTCGTTCATGGGAACGTGCATGAAGCCGCCAGGCAGGGGCTGGAAGGCTTCCTGCTTGGCAGGCTGTGCCGTGGCGGCAAGCGTTGCCAGGGTGCGGCCGTGGAAGCTGCGGTCCATGGTGATGATGGTCTGGCCGCCGTTGCCCATCTTCTTGGAGTACAGGCGGGCCAGCTTGATGGCGCACTCGTTGGCCTCGGCGCCGGAGTTGGCGAAGAACACCGGCCACGGGGCGCGGAAGAACTTGGGCACGCACACGTTCAGCATGTCGGAGATGAGCTTGGCCACCTCGCCGCGGTTCTCGATATAGTAGTAGTTGCTTACGTGGATAAGACGGGCAGCCTGCTCCTGGATGGCGCTGACCACTGCGGGATGGCAATGGCCCAGGCTGTCTACGCCGATACCGGAAAGGAAGTCGAGGTAGGTATTGCCCTCATCGTCTTTGACTTCCATTCCCTGGCCCTCAACCAACATAACCGGCTTGCGGGCAAAGGTGTGCATGACGAAATGCTCGTCAAGCTTCTTTGCTTCTTCAAAACCCATGGTGTTCCTTTCATATGAAGATAGGTTCTGCGGCACTACCCCACGAAAACCTATCCGTTGATTCTAGCTATTTTGCGATGAGCATGCACCCATCGGCGCGTTTTTACAGGTTCTCGCTCAAACGGGACGCAAGGATGCCCAACGGGCGCATCTCGTCTTTGGAGAACTCGGCATCGTCGTCGTAGATCAGGGTGCCGGCGCCGCTGGAGGTGAGCAGCTCCACCAAGATGGAATGGGGCTTGGTGCCGTTGACGATATGGGCACGGGGAACGCCGCCCTCGATGGCCTCGATGCACGACTGCAGCTTCGGGATCATGCCGCTGGAAACCTTGCCGTCGGCCAGCATCTGCTTGGTTTCGCTTACTGTCATCTGCGAGATGAGCGAGCCCTTATCCGAGAAATCCTCGTAGTAGCCATCCACATCGGTGAGGAAGATGATCTTGTGCGCGCCGATGGCCGAGGCAACCGCGCAGGCTGCCACGTCGGCGTTGATGTTGAAGGATCCATCGTCGGTGCCCTTGCCCACCGAGGCGATGATGGGCACGTAATCGGCGGCGATGAGCGCGTTGATGTACGAGGGGTTCACCTCCACCACCTTGCCCACACGGCCCAAATCGGGGCTGGCCTGCTCGGCGATGATGGTGCCGGCATCGGTGCCGTTCACGCCCACGGCCAGGTTGCCGTGCTCGTTCATGGCAAGAACCAGCTCCTCGTTCACCTTGCCCACCAACGTCATCTTCACCACATCCATGGCCTCGTCGGTGGTGACGCGCTGGCCGTCCTTGAACTCGACATCGATGCCGAACTTGTTCATGTTCTCGGTGATGGCAGCGCCGCCGCCGTGCACGATGACGGGGTTCACGCCCATGATCTTCAGCATGACGATATCGCTCATCACGGCGTTGCGCAGCTTAGGGTCTACCATGGCGGCGCCGCCGTACTTGATGAGGATGGTCTTGCCGGTGGCGTTCTTGATCCAGGGGAACGCCTCGATCAGCACCTCTGCGGTGTGGGTAGAGGTGATCTTGCGGTCTCTTGCGTATTTCATGAGCGGTAATCTCCATTGATCGAAACGTATTCGTGTGAAAAGTCGCAGGTCCACATCGTGGTTGCGCAGGTGCCGGCACCCAAGTTGGCGTCGATGACGATCTCGGGCTGCTCGAAGCGGCGAAGCGCCTCGTCCTCATCGAAGGCGACGGGCAAACCGGCCCGCAGAACCGGCATACCCATGATGTCGATATCCACGTTTTCCTGCTGGAACTTGGCACCGGAGCGGCCCAGGGCGCCGGCGATGCGGCCCCAGTTGGCGTCATGGCCGGTGATGGCGGTTTTCACCAGGGGCGAGTTCGCCACCGTGCGCGCAGCGGCGTCGGCGTCGGTGTCGGTAGCGGCACCGCGCACGTTCACGGTTACCAAGCGCGTGGCACCTTCGCCGTCTTCGGCCATGGCACGGGCAAGCGTACGGGTTACTTGGTTCAGGGCCGCGCAGAATTCCTGGTAGGCAAGCGAGCCTTCCGCCATGAGCGGCGCTGCAGCCGGTGCCGCCTTGCCCGAGGCGAACAGCACACAGGTGTCGTTGGTAGAGGTATCGCCGTCTACCGTTACCTTGTTGAAGCTCTGGTTCACCGCAGCGGAAAGCGCCTTGTGCAGAAGCGGTGCGGGAACCGGCGCATCGGCAGTGAGAACCGAGATCATGGTTGCCATGTTCGGCATGATCATGCCCGAGCCCTTAGCCATACCGCCAACGGTGAACGTGCAGCCCGCATAGTCAGGGTCGGCAGAGACGTAGGTTACCGCGGCTTCCTTCGGATGCGTGTCGGTGGTCATGATGGCCTGGGCGGCACTTGCACCCGTGGTTTCATCCAGCATCGCGTGCAGCTTGGGCACGCCCGCGGTGAAGGGCGCGGTATCCAGGTTCTGCCCGATAACGCCCGTGGAAGCCACCAGCACGTCTTCAGGGACGCAGCCTACGGCATCGGCGACGATGCCGGCAGTGCGACGCGCTGCCTCCAGCCCAACCGAACCGGTTGCCGCATTGGCGATGCCCGAGTTGATCACCATGGCGCGCGCAAAGCCGTAGCCCACACCGTCCAAGTGCTCGCGGCAGACGGTGACGGGCGCCGCACAGAAGACGTTCTGGGTGAACACGCCAGCAACAGGGCAAAGCTCATCGGCCTCGACCAAGGCCATGTCAAGGCGATTGGGGTCGGCGCGGAAACCGGCATGCATGCCGCCGGCGCGGAAACCCTGGGCGGACGTGACGCCGCCGTTTTCAACGGTGGTCAAGTTCGCTGTATTCATATTTGATCTACTCCTAAGAGGGATTGGCTACAGGGGAAAGCGCCTGGTCTTCGGGAAGACCGCAGACGATGTTCGCACACTGAACCGCTTGGCCCGCCGCGCCCTTGACGATGTTGTCGATGGCGCAGGTGGCGATGACCGAACCGGTGGTGGCGTTGTAGGCGACGCCCACATGAGCGCGGTTCGTTCCCACTACCGAAGAGGTTTTGGGTTGCTGGCCCAAGGGCAGCACGGTAACGAACGGCGAATTCGCGTAGGCGTCGCAGTATCGTCGATGGATCGACTCGGCCGTGGCGCTACGTCGTGCCTCGGCAGAAAGCTGCACGGTTACCGTAGAAAGCAACCCGCGGGTTGCGGGGGCCAGATGGGGCGTGAACACCAGACGGTCGGAGATGCCCAGGATCTGCTCGATTTCCGGGGTGTGGCGATGGCTGGTAACGCCGTAAGCCTCGAAGTTCTCGTTCGCAGAAACATAATGCGTGCGCGCAGTAGCGCTGCGGCCGGCACCGGAAACACCGGAAATGGCATCGGCAACCACCACGCCTTCGGAGAGCGCGATTACCGGGGCAGCCGCAAGCGAGGTGGCCGTTGGGTAGCAGCCTGCGCAGGCAACAAGCACGGCTTCGCCTTCGGCGTGGCGCGCAGCCGCATCGTTGAGCTGAGCACGGTTCAACTCGGGCTGGCCGAAGGCAGCCTTCGCCAAAAGCTCGGGGCTGGTGTGCTCCACCTTGTACCACTTCTCGTAGGTTTCCTGGCTGCGCAGGCGGTAGTCTGCAGAGAGGTCTACCACAGTGACGCCCGATTCAAGCAGGCCGGGAGCCGATTTCATGGCAACCGTATGGGGCGTTGCCAAGAACACCACGTCGCAGTCGAACAGCGCCGGGTTGCTGTGGTTGGAGAACACCAGGTCGGTGATGCCGGTGAAGGCCGGGTACACCTGCGAAAGGGCCACGCCTTCATCTGAGTTGGAGGTGATGACGAAAAGCTCGAACGAAGGGTGTCGCAGCAAGATGCGTACCAGTTCTGCCCCTGCATACCCGGCTGCGCCTACGATACCCGCCTTCAACATCTGCTGAGCCTTCTTCCGTCTAATCGCCCTGCTTGCGCAAGGTTCTTTTGATGAATTTCCCTGATTTACAGGTTTTATAAGGTTACCTCATTTCGCCTGATTGTTTAACCCGCATCCACGCATTCAACAAGTGGGATCAGCTAAACCCGTCCGCGCCGGGCGGTGCCCACGCACCTCGTCGCCCCCTGCGCTCTCTTCGGCTTCCGAGAAAGCGCGAAGGGGCG
>CAVDDI010000032.1:0-11991 GCA_963607675.1 bacterium
TCCAAGTACACGAAATCCTACAAAATCGTGTACTTGGAATACACGAAATTATATAAAATAATGTATCGAGAATACACGAACTTATAATTAGCCATTTACGGATGAATGGGAGCTGCGGAATGCGCAGGACGATAGAGGCCATTATCGAAGAATGGGCCACAGAACGCGACTCGAAACCCCTGCTTGTTCGAGGTGCACGACGCGTTGGGAAAACGTATATTGTGGAACGCGTAGGCAGGCGAGTAGCTGGGGATGGTTTTGTCAAACTGGACTTCCAGACGGATTTGAGGCTTATTGAGCCACTGTTCAATGGGCCTACCGATGATGTTGATGCAATTGTTGCGCGCATAGCGGACTATAAGCGTGTTGCGTTGAACAAGGAAACGGCCCTTATATTCTTCGACGAAGTGCAGCTTTGCGAGCCGGCCCTTAATTCGCTGCGCTTCTTTTCGGGGTCGGGTTGGCGCGTTTGCGCAACCGGTAGCCAGCTGGGCGTTGCCACGCGTAAGCGCAGCCTTCCGTTTCCGAGCGGGGTTCGTCAGGAAACGATGCACCCTATGACATTCGAAGAATTCCTTTGGGCACTTGACGAAGAGCAGATGGCCAATGCCATTCGGGAGCATGCCCAGAGCCTGGAGCCGTATGCCTCTCACCGCGACGCCTTGCGCTACCACTGCCTATATCAGGTTGTTGGCGGAATGCCTGCAGCGGTTAATGCGTATGTGAACAGCGGCTCTATCGATGAGGCAAGGGTTCAGCAGCGCGAGATAGACCAAACGTATACAGCTGACATGACTGATCCTGAAAATGGAATCAGTGGTGTGGCTGCTCGAAAGTTGTGGCGCTCCATCCCCTCGCAGCTTCTTCGCTCATCGACGAAGAAGTTCAAGTACTCGGAAGTTGAGCGAGGTGGGCGTCGGGCAAAGCTCCTCGAGCCGCTTGATTGGCTCGAGGGCGCTGGAATCGTGTCGATAAACAACCTGACCAATTGCCTAGAGGCCCCCCTTGTGCCGTACGACGATGCAGAGGGCAGCTTCTTCAAGGTTTATCTTGCCGATACCGGCTTGATGTTTTATAAGCTTGCCGTGAATCCGCGGCTATGGCTTGATGCCCAGGAGCAGGGCGAGGTGTTTGGGTCTTCCGATTTCCGAGGGGCTCTTGCCGAGAATTCGGTTATGCAGGCTCTTGCGTCCAATGGGCTGCAGACGTACTACTGGATGCCTCCTTCTTCGTGGAAAACAACTGGCGAACTTGATTTTCTGCTTCAAACCGACCGTATGGAGATTGTTCCCGTTGAAGTGAAGTCGGCGCGGAACGTGAAGGCCAAGACGTTTGCCTCGTTTGCGGAAAAGGCGCGGGTGCCATACGGTTACGTTCTGTCGGGCAATGATTATTCCCGGGCTCAGACGGATTCCGGTGTAGAGGTTCGCTCTCTTCCCTTGTACGCAGCGCATTGCATAGGGGATGGGTGCGTACATGCTGTTTTCTAAGGGGAACTGCTGGCAGGGCACAGGTTTGCGATAGGGCGTGCATGCGGGCAAAGATATGCAAGTCTTTGCAGCGCTGTTCGGCGCATGCGCGCTGAACATCTTGATTTACGGACGGAAGCACTTTTGATATTTGCCCGCTTGGAAGGGGTTTGGTTATGAAACGCTGCTTGCTGGTGGGGGCGGCGCCCTCGGGGCATAAGGGGCTGGAGCACGTGCTGGAAACGCAGTGCTTCGACGCGGTGTACGCGGTGGATGGCGGCTATGCGGTACTGCGCGAGCGAGGAATTGCTCCCACGAAGGTGTTCGGCGACTTCGATTCGCTGGGCCACGTGCCCGATCATCCCTGCGTTGCCCAATACGATGCCCATAAGGACTACACCGACATGGACCTGGCCATCCAAGATGCCGAGCTTGCCGGCTACGGCGAGCTGGTGCTATGCGATGCCTTCGAGGGTCGGTTGGACCACACCCTGGGCAACCTTCAGCTGCTGGTGCAGGTGGCTGCCCGCGGAACGTGCGTTTGGGGAGTGGGCGAGAGATTCGCGGTGGCCCCGCTGGTGGCGCCGGGCCCCTTCAGCTCGCTTTCGTTCGCGGAAGGCGCGTGGGGCACCTGTTCGGTTATCAACCACAGCGATGTTGCCGTAGGCGTTACCGAAGAAGGCATGGAGTACGGCATCGATGATGGCACCACGCTGAACCGCGCCTTGTGGGGCGTGTCGAACGAACTGGTAGGGGCTCCGGCGCGCATAAGCTTGTGCGAAGGATCGCTCTGGGTGCTGTTCCCGCTGGCCGCGCTTTCGCTGGCCTCGTATCGCTAGCCCCCGACCCGCTTCACGGGTCGTGATGGGGCGCAGCCGGGTTTGCCGACCCGGGCGCGCTTCGGCTTCACGGCGCAGCCCTGCGATTGCCCGACCCGCATCCCGCCGACTGCTCATTTTCGGCCCATAGCCCATGCCCATTCCCGCTTCGCGCGCTTTTCGGCTCGCCCGCCAAGCCGGCGGTGGCCAAGTTGTGCCCGGGGGTACAATGGGCACGACATACGGGGAGCTTTGCCGCCGCGCCGTGCGGGCCGCAAGGCTGAGAGGGGGCCAGGCCCCGACCCATGGAACCTGATATGGATAATGCCAACGAAGGGAGACTGCGATGACGCAGGATTGTCTTGTTACCCAGATGGATTATGCCCGTGCGGGAAATATCACGCCCCAGATGGAAGCGGTGGCTGCCAAGGAATACCGCACGCCCGAGGAAATACGCGCCGGCGTTGCCAAGGGGTGCATCGCCATTCCCGCCAACATCCACCACACCGCCTTGAGCCCCGAAGGCGTAGGCGAGGGGCTGCGCACCAAGGTGAACGTGAACCTGGGTATTTCCGGCGACCTGATGAACGAGGAAATGGAGCTGGAAAAGGTGCGCACCGCCATCGAGCTGGGCGCCGAGGGCATCATGGACCTTTCCAATCACGGCAAGACCCAGGCCTTCCGCACCAAGCTGGTGGGCATGAGCCCGGCCATGATCGGCACCGTTCCCATGTACGATGCCATCGGGTACCTGGAAAAGCCCCTGATAGGCATCAAGGCGAAGGACTTCCTGGACGTGGTGCGCCGCCATGCCGAAGACGGCGTTGACTTCGTTACCATCCATGCCGGCATCAACCGCCGCACCATCGAGAGCTTCAAGGAAACCGGCCGCCTGATGAACATCGTAAGCCGCGGCGGCTCGCTGCTGTTCGCTTGGATGGAGGCAACAGGCAACGAGAACCCCTTCTATGAGTTCTACGACGAGCTGCTGGAGATCCTGCACGAGCACGACGTCACTATCAGCCTGGGCGATGCCATGCGCCCCGGCTGCAACTACGACGCCACCGATGCCGGCCAGATTTCCGAGCTCATCGAGCTGGGCAAGCTCACCAAGCGCGCATGGGATGCTGGCGTGCAGGTGATGGTGGAAGGCCCTGGCCACATGGCTGTGGACGAGATCGCCGCGAACATGAAGTTCCAGAAGCGCTTGTGCCACAACGCGCCGTTCTACGTGCTGGGGCCGCTGGTAACCGACATCGCCCCTGGTTACGACCATATAACCGCAGCCATCGGCGGCACCATCGCCGCCACGGCCGGCGCCGACTTCCTGTGCTACGTAACGCCAGCCGAGCACCTGCGCCTGCCCGATGCGGCCGATGTGCGCGAGGGCTTGGTGGCCACGAAGATCGCCGCACATGCTGCCGACATCGCCAAGGGCATCCCGCATGCGCGTGACGTGGACAACCGCATGAGCGATGCTCGCCGCCGCATGGACTGGGAAGAGATGTTCAGCCTGGCCGTCGATCCGGTGAAACCCCGCGAGTACTTTGAGAGCGCACCGCCTTCCACCGAGGGTACCTGCACCATGTGCGGCAAGATGTGCGCCGTGCGCACCGTGAACAACATCATGGACGGCCTTACCATCGACCTAGGCGAGGAAATGGCGGAAAAGTAGGAGCCGGCAGCGGCAGGGGGCAAGCGCAGCACGGGCTTGCGCCGATGCGCCTGCCCAGGTGCCTGCCCGATGCGCCGCCCCTGGCCCTTATGGCCGGCTCGGTCTGGCCCTTTGCCATTGCCCCTCTTGCGCGAAAGGAAAACAAGATGAAGTGCGCGCTTACCATTGCCGGCTCCGATTCCAGCGGCGGGGCAGGCATTCAGGCCGACATCAAAACCATGAGCGCGCTGGGCGTGTACGCCGAAAGCGTGGTAACGGCGCTCACCGCGCAGAACACGCTGGGCGTTGCCGGAGTGGTGCCAACCGAGCCCGACTTCATTCGTCTGCAGATGGATTCCGTGTTCGATGACATCCGCCCCGATGCCGTGAAGATCGGCATGCTGCCCACGGCCGGCGCGGTGCGTGCGGTGGCGGAGGGCCTGCGCGCATGGGATGCGCCCTTCGTGGTGGTGGACCCGGTGATGGTTGCCACCAGCGGTGCAGCCCTTGCGGAAGGCGGCGCGGTTGCGGCGCTCGATGAGCTGTTGCCTTTGGCGTACGTGGCAACCCCCAACATCCCCGAGGCCGAGGTACTTTCCGGCATGCGCATCGAATCGCGCAACGACATGCTGCGTGCCGCGCACCTCATCTTGCAGGAAAAGGGCTGCCATGCCGTGCTGGTGAAGGGCGGCCATCTGGCAGGCACGGCCAGCGATGTGCTGGTGCAGCGCAGCGGCGCGGAATCCTGGTACGAAACCGAGCGCATAGAGACCAAGAACACCCACGGCACCGGCTGCACGCTCTCTTCTGCCATTGCGGCCTATCTTGCCAAAGGGGAGGAACTGCAGCACGCGGTTCGCCTGGCAAAACGCTACTTAACCCAGGCTATCCGACAAAACCCCGGCCTGGGAAAGGGCCATGGCCCGGTGAACCACCTGGTAGGAGCGTAGCCCATCCGACCCCAGCTGGGCAGCGACGTGGGTTGGGGCATCGCCCTGAGGGGTTCTCTGATAACCGTTCCTGAACGGTTCGCGAAGCGAACCAACTTCTAATGCATGAAGCAGCGACCGCACGAGCGAAGCGAGCAGGGTAGCGGGAATCCCCGAAGGGATGATGCCCCGGCCCGCGGCGCGGACGGATTGAGGTTATCGCGGACGGGTTCGCCTAGTCCTGTTTCCGGTACAGCGAGGCGCTGTTCTTGCAGCGCTGCGGTATCTCGGTAAGAAGCGTTTCACGGTCGCCGGCAATCTGGCCGTTCACCACCGCGTTGAAGATCTCGTTCAGGATAAGCCCTACCTGCGGGCCTTCGGGCACGCCGTAATCCAGAAGGTCTTTGCCGTTTATGGGCAGGTCTTTCATGGAAAGCGGCTCGTGCCGTTCCACCATCTCGTTGAAAAGCTGCTCTACCGCATCTATCTTCTTGGTGCGCTTGTGGCTGAACTCGGCCTGGCCCATGGCGTCGCCGCGCATAAGGTCGCACATCACATGGAACAGGCGCCCATCGTTGTTCAGCTTGGCGTACAGCTTGCGCACGCTTTTCGGCGTGGGCTCAGGGTGGTCGTCGTGGAAGCGCACCAACAGCTCAAGGTCGTGTTGGAGCTTTCGGCTGAAGTTCAGCTGCTTAGCCGATGCTTGCAGGTGGTGCACGCTCTCTATTTGGTGGTTCGGCATATGCCCGCGGTTGTCATCGCCGATGAAGAACGTGTCGGGTTTGCCCGAGTCGTGGAACAGCGCTGCCCAGCGCACAAGCGGGTAGGCGGGCGTTTCGGCTACCACGGTTGCGGTGTGCTCGAACACGTCGTACACATGCCAGGGGTTGTGCTGGTCGAACCCGATCATGGGCTTGATGCAGGGTATGACCACGGCCAGCTCTTCGGCGAAGCGCAGCAGCGTTGCCCGCACGGCGGTGCCGCACAGCAGCTTGTCCATTTCCTGGAACAGGCGCTCGCCGGCAACGTCCTTCAGGCTTCCTGCATGCTTGCGCACGGCCAGCTCGGTGTCGGGCGCCATCCAAAAGCCCAGTTGGGAGGCGAATCGTATGGCGCGCAGCACGCGCAGGGCATCTTCGGCGAAGCGCTGGTCGGCATCGTTCACGCAGCGGATGACCTTGTTCGCCAGGTCGTTCTGCCCATCGAAGGGGTCTACGACGCCGCGCACGGGGTGGAAGGCCATGGCGTTGATGGTGAAGTCGCGCCGGGCCAGGTCTTGCTCGATGCTGTCCACGAACTGCACGGCATCGGGATGGCGGTGGTCGGAATAGGTGCCCTCGGTGCGGAAGGTGGTTACCTCTATGGGGTAGTCGTCGCAGACAACGGTGACGGTGCCGTGCTTCACGCCCGTTTCATGCACTGCCATGCCGGCGGCACGGCACACCTGGCGCGTTTGCCGCCAGTGCGCGCTGGTGGCAACGTCGGCATCGTGCGGGGTGGCGCCGCGCAGCGCATCGCGCACGTAGCCGCCCACGACCCAAGCCTCGAAGCCAGCGCCTTCCAGGGCACTGATGACCTTGCTCACGGAAGACGGGAGCTGGTTCAGTGCGCCCCAGGCGCGGATATGCGGTGCAGCGGAGTAGCGCATCGTTGCCCTTCGTAGGTTTTAGGTTGCAAGGTCTTGGGAACCACAGTATATGCCTGTTGTGTGCCCCTGCCGTGCGCTGCGTCTATAAATCGGTGTGCGATACCTTCGCTTCCATTGCATTTTGCAATCCCTTTCGCATTTCTTTGTAAAACCATGTCGTAGAATCGAAGCGAAAAAACCGTGGCGCCGCACGCGCCGGTTTCGCAGGTAGGGGGTTTCCATGATCGATGAGGTGCATATCAAAGACGTTGCCTTGATTGCCGAGGCCACGTTCGCCCCTGCGCCGGGCCTTACGGTTGTCACCGGCGAAACGGGTTCGGGCAAAACGGCGCTGCTGAATGCCCTGAAGCTGCTTATCGGCGATCGGGCGGAAGCAGGCCTGGTGCGCCAAGGCGCGCCGGAGCTGCAGGTGGAAGGCCGCTTTTTCTTGGAGGAATCCGGAGAGGAAGGCGTGGTTGCCGCCCGCCGCGTTAGCGCCCAGGGGCGTTCGCGCGCTTCCCTGGATGGCTCGTTGGCATCGCTCAAGGAGCTTGCGCAAACCGTGGGGCAAAGCGTTGACCTGTGCGGCCAGCACGAGCATCAGCGCTTGCTTTCCGCAGCTTACCAGCGCGCCTTGCTGGACGAATGGGGCAAGGCCGATATCGCGGTTCCCCATCGGGAATACCGTTCGGCGCTTGCCGCTGCGAAGGAAGCCCAGGCGGAACTCGACCGCCTGCAGGCGTTGGACCAGGCCGATGCCGTTGAGCTGGACCGCGCCCGCTTCGCCTTGGACCAGATACAGAAGGCCAACCCCCAGCCGGGCGAATACGAAGAGCTTCTGCAGCGCTTGCCCAAGCTGGAAAACGCCGAGCTCCTGGTGGGGGAGGCCCATGCCGCCGAGCGCAACCTTACCGGCAGCGGGGGCGCGGTGGATCAGTTGGAGTCTGCCCTGGCCAGCCTTGACCGCATTGCCGAGGTGGACGCTTCCATCGATCCCACGCGCCAGGTGGTGCGCGAGGCGTATTTCAGCCTGGAAGACCTGGGCCGCGAGCTTTCCAGCTATCGCAGCCAGGTAGATTTCCCGCGCGAAGAGCTGGAACAGGTGCAGGATCGCATCGCCGAGCTTCAGGGCCTTATGCGCGGCTACGGCCCGCGCATGGAAGACGTGCTGGCGTTGCAGGAAGAATCGGCGGCGAAGATCCGCGAATACGAGGGGCGCGACGAGCTTATTGCCCAGGCCACCCAGGCGCGCGACGTCGCAGAGGCCGCCCTTGCTGCTGCCGCAGATGCGCTGGCATCAGCTCGTGCCAAGGTGATCCCGCAGTTCATCGATGCCGTGCAGGCACAGATGGCGCGCTTGGAGATGAAGGGCGCCCGCCTGGAGGCATGCGTGGAGAACCTGCCTCGCCAAAGCTGGGATCCATGGGGCTCTCAGTCGTTCGAGCTGATGTTCGCTCCCGGCGGCCAACTGAAGCCGCAGCGCCTGGGCAAGATAGCCAGCGGCGGCGAAACCAGCCGCGTGATGCTGGCGCTGAAGGTGGTGCTGGGCGAATGCGACCAGGTGGACACCTTGGTGTTCGACGAGATCGACGCAGGAGTGGGCGGTGAAACCGCGCGTTCTTTGGGCACCGTGCTGGAAGACCTGTCACGCACCCACCAGGTTATCGTGGTTACCCATTTGCCGCAGGTGGCGGTGTGCGGCAGCACCCATTACCTGGTAACGAAGACCGATGGCTCCCTGCCCGAAACCACGTTGCACCTTCTGGAAGGCGAAGAGCGCACGCGCGAGGTTGCACGCATGCTTTCCGGCGACACGGGCGAAGCCTCGCTGGCACACGCCGCCCAGCTTCTGGCGGAGCACCGGCGGGGTTAGGCTGCCGCGTTGCCCCCGCGCCGCCCGGCTGTTGGCCGAGCGCCAGCGGGCACAACGAGGCAGACGCAGCCCGCGCGCCGGCTGCCGCTTGGTTTTTCCTTGCACGGGCGAAACCCTTTGTTTATGATGAACGGGTCTTAACAATTCCCCTTACAACGGCATAGTTGCAGGCCCTCCTTCGGGATCCGTGTGCCTGCATGCAGATATGTTGAGTATCCCTTTCAAAAAGGAGGAATCCAGTGAAGTTCTTTCTGGACACCGCCGATCTCGAAGAGATCGAAGAGGCCGCAAGCTGGGGTGCGCTGGCAGGCGTAACCACCAACCCTTCCCTGTACTCCCGCATCGGCGGCAAGCTTGACGACTTCCACAACCACATCAAGCGCATCTGCGACATCGTGGGCCCCGATTGCCCCGTTTCCGCGGAATCCGTTGCCATGACGCGCGACGAGCTTATCGCCGACGGCCGCGAGCTTGCAGCAATCGCCCCCAACGTAGTGGTGAAGATCCCCACCATGGTGGAAGGCCTTGCCGCAACGCATGCTCTGGCCGCCGAGGGCATCCCGGTGAACATGACCCTGTGCTTCAGTGTTCCCCAGGCCATCCTGGCCGCCCGCGCCGGCGCCCGCTATATCAGCCCCTTCATCGGCCGTTTCGACGACATCTCTGAAGACGGCCTTGACCAGGTTGCCAACATCGTAACCGCGCTGAACAACTACGACTTCACCGCCAACACCGTGAACGGCGAACAGGTGGAGGTCATCGCCGCTTCCATCCGCAGCGCCAACCACGTAACCCAGGCCGCGCTCATGGGTGCCGACATCGCCACCGTTCCCTTCGGCGTGCTGAAGAAGATGGTGCAGCATCCGCTTACCGACCGCGGCCTTGAGGCGTTCCTTAAGGACTGGGAGAAAGTCCAGAACGCATGAGTGAAGAAGAAGTAGCAACTGCGGCTGCCGCCGAAGAGGCGCCCAAGCGTGCGCCTCGCAAGAAGACGGCAGCCGCCGATGCGGGCAAGGCATCGGGCGCGCCGGCAGACGCTGCTGTCCCCGAGGCCCCCAAACCGCGCAGGACGCGCGCGAAGAAGGCCGCTTCCGCAGAAGACGCTGAAGCGCCTCAGGCTGCAGCCGAAGAGGCCCCGAAGCGCAGCTCCCGCCGTAAGAAGGCCGAAGCCGCCGATGCCCCTGCCGCAGAATCGTCCGCTTCTGCCGAGGCCGGCGAAGAGGCCAAGCCCAAGCGCACCGCCAAGGCCAAGAAGGAACAGGCCGGTGAAGGCGCCGAGGGCACCGAAGCCGCCGCGGCCGAAAAGCCCGCGTCGCAGCCCAAGGAGCCCCAGGGCGCCGAGGCGTCCGATGGCGCTTCCCAGCCCAAGGCCGAGGCATCCAGCGAAGAGCAGGGCGAAGGCCAGCATCAGAAGCGCAACCGCCAGAAGCGCCAACAGCGCCAGCAGAAGAACCAGCAGCAGGGCCATCAGAAGAACAACCGCCAGAAGGAAAACTTCCGCAACAACCGCCATCAGCGCAAGCAGAACCGCCGCGAGCCGGTGGTTCCGCAAACCTCCAAGGAAGACCTGGCCAAGATGAAGGTTGCCGAGCTCCGCGAAAAGGCTGCCGAGCTTGAATTGGACGTCAAGGGCATGAAGAAGGCCGAGCTGGTAGAGGCCGTGTTCGCCGCCAGCGTGAAGGCCGAGGGCTTCATCGAGGTTTCCGGCATCCTTGACGTGCTTTCCGACGGCTACGGCTTCCTGCGCACGCGCGGCTACCTGCCCAGCGAAAACGACGTGTACGTGGGCACCAGCACCATCCGCCGCAACGGCTTGCGCAAGGGCGACTACCTTACCGGCCAAACGCGCCCGGCCCGCCCGAACGAGAAGTTCGCGGCGCTTCAGCGCATCGACACCGTTAACGGCAAGAAGCTCGATGAGCTGGGTAAACGCGTCCGCTTCGCCGACCTTACGCCGGTGTTCCCCGACGAGCGCCTGGTATTGGAGCATGGCCGCAGCGGCATTACCTCGCGCGTCATCGATCTGTGCGCGCCCATCGGCAAGGGCCAGCGCGGCCTTATCGTTTCGCCCCCGAAGGCGGGCAAAACCACCATCCTGAAGGACATCGCCGCTTCCATCACCGCCAACAACCCCGAGGTGCACCTGATGTGCCTTCTGGTTGATGAGCGCCCCGAGGAAGTTACCGACATGCAGCGCTCCATCCATGGCGAGGTGATCTCCTCCACCTTCGATATGCCGTGCGAAAACCATGTGGCCGTGTCCGAGATGGTCATCGAGCGTGCGAAGCGCCTGGTGGAGGAAGGCCAGGATGTGGTTATCCTGCTGGACTCGCTTACCCGTTTGGCGCGTGCCTACAACCTGGCGCAGCCGGCGTCGGGCCGCATCCTTTCCGGCGGCGTTGATTCCACCGCGCTGTACCCGCCCAAGAAGTTCCTGGGCGCCGCCCGCAACATCGAAGGCGGCGGCAGCCTTACCATCTTGGCTTCCGCGCTTATCGAAACCGGCTCGAAGATGGACGAGGTCATCTTCGAGGAATTCAAGGGCACCGGCAACATGGAAGTGAAGCTGGACCGCTCCCTGGCCGAGCACCGCGTGTTCCCGGCCATCGACCCGGTTGCATCCGGCACCCGCCGCGAAGACCTGCTGCTTGATCCGCAGGAAGCGCCGCTTATCTGGGCGGTCCGCCGCGTGCTCTCCAACCGCAACAACGTGGAGCGCGCCATGGATTCGCTTATCAAGGCGCTGAAGCAGACCAACGACAACCAGGAGTTCCTTATCCGCGCCGCGAAGAAGGCGCAGGGCAGGCACTTCGACGACAACTCCACCATCGAGTTCTAAAGCCGGCGGCACTGCCGCCCGCTATGCAGCCCCGCCGCTTCCCATTCCCTGGGCACGGCGGGGCTTCCTGCTTTGACGGGCGGGTTGCCGGTTCGCTTGCTTTGCGGGGCGGGGTGGCCCCGGGAATTCGTGTGGGCTAGGGGCTTTGGTCGGGGTTGCGGCGTTTTCGCCACTCAGCTTTGATGGGTTCATTCTGGACGCGTGCCGTATGGCCGCGCGCGCCCTTTTTTCTGCCTTATAATGCTTGAATTACGCAAGCCCGCCTGGCGGGCATCGAATCCTATCAGTTCTGCAGGGAGGCCCCATGCCTGAAGATACCAATCCGCGCCCTGCTGGCCCTGTGCCGCCCAGCGGCTACGGCTCTGCCCAGCCCGGCCCTGCTCCGGCATCGCCTTTGGCGGGCGAGCCTGCCGCTGCATCCCAAGCGGGCCCCGCGCCGCAGCCTGCCGCAGCGGCTCAGCCCGCTTCCGCACCGCAGCCTGCAGGCGCTCAGCCTGGGAGCCTTGATGGCGTTCAGGCCGCCTCGGGCCCCGCTGCCCCGATGCCGCCCGTTGCACCGGCGCCGCAGCCGCCCAAGAAGGGCAGCCGTTTGGCCAAGCCCCTTATCATCTGCGCCATGGTGGTGCTGGTGGTGGGCATCATGGCGGGCTGCACGGTTTCGGTGGTGAACACCGCAGTGGGGCAAACCTCTACAGCTGGCACCGAGATAACCTCCAATTCCGTGGCGGTTATCGACATCGACAGCACCATCCAGTACGACGGCACCGCATGCAGCCCCGATG
>CAVDDI010000033.1:0-11968 GCA_963607675.1 bacterium
GGCAACTACCGAAGAAGAAGCCCAGGAGGAAGCCCGCTATGTGCTGGACTTGATAAACGGCACTGGAGTGAAATACCCCGTTGTGTACGACCAAGAGCATGCCGAGGGAAGCGAAGCACGCGCCAACGGACTTTCAAGCGAGCAGCTGACATCGAATGCGCAGGCGTTCTGCCGCGCAGTGGAGGATGCCGGGTACATCCCCATGGTCTATGGCAATCAATACGACTTGAGCCGTCTGAGCCTTAGCAAGATCGAATGCTCCGTTTGGTATGCCGAGTACGATTGCAACCACCCCACCAGCACGTTCAAGGATATGGCGATGTGGCAATACTCCCATAGCGGCAAGGTAGCCGGGATCGATGCCGATGTCGACATGAACATCCTCTTCCCCAACGACTGGGTCTCGCCCGAACGCTAGCCCAACGAACGGCTGCGCTCGACTCGTCCGTTCAGGACGGAGATGCCTCTGAGCGAGTGCATGAATCGAACAAGGGGCCCAAAAGCCCCTTGCTTGATGGTTGAAGCCATATGCCAATCAACCGTATGCCGAGATTCACCTATTCCTCAACGAAGTTGGTGTTCGCAAGGATCCAGCCAGCCGCCTTCATTCGCGCAGCGCCCTCCTTCAAAAGGGGGCCACGGCCAGACTTCTGCATAGCCTCGAGCATCTCCTCCTCGCGGCCAGGGGCAATGTTCTTCATGGCGACGATCATGTCAGCAGGCTCGAGCTTCAAGCCCTCGTGACGGAAGATCGCATCGAGGATAAAGCCCTGCAGCAGCTGATTGCCCGCCTGGGCAGCAAGGTTCTTACGTACCTCTTCCTCGGTAAGATCCTGCTGGGCATAGAATGCCTCGAGCTGGATCCCCTCAGAGGCAAGCTGGGAAAGGAAGGTCTCGAAGAGCTCCTGGGTCATCACCTCTATCATCTTGTCGGACACCTTGCCCGTGAAGCGCTTGGCATATTCTTCCATAGCTGCGGCCATCTTAGCCTGCTCATAGCGGTTGGAGAGCTCTTCTTCCGAAGTTGCACGGAAGGTGTTGCGCAGCTCTTCCACGGTTGCGATGTTCATGGGTTTCAGGTTCTCGGCCACCCATGCATCGCTGATCTGCGGAACCTCAAGCGAGGGGTCATCAGCGCCTACACCCTGCTTGGCGGCGGTGAACTGACGCACCAGCATGGAAACCTGCTCGTCGATGTCCGCTTCGTTGACGCCGGGCTTGCCCTCGATCGCCACCGTAAGCGGCTCATAGCTGGAAAGCTCGAATTCGGGCTTCACCAAAACCGTCATGTCAAACGAGAACATCTTGTCTGGCTCAGGGGCTTCATCGGATTCGATACCGTAGGTGGAAACGGGAAGGCACCCTTGCTTTTCGAGCGCAAAGGGCACCAGGTAATTGATCACTGCGGTGTAGATAACCTGCTGTGCGTCCTCTTCGCCCAGGGCGTTGACGATCTTCTCTTGCGAGGTCTCACCCGGCTGGTTCTCAAGCTGGTACTGCAGCACAAACGAATCAAGTCCATCAGTGAACGCTTTACCCATCTCGGCAGCAGAAGCGGAAATGCGAAGGCGAAGCTCTTCGCCGTTGTCTTTAAGGATCTCTATCTTCATCAGGTTCCTCTCGGTAAAAGCGGCAGAGCCGCCAGGTTTGGTTCCCCTTAACTGTAAACTGTTCAGATACCATGCCTGCAAAGAAACTGCATAGACAGCCAACCCTGCAGCTGCATACGAAAGGGGCTTTGTCCGTGAGTATCGATGATAGCGAAACCAGCGAAAAGCGCTATACCCTGCGCTCCACCTTCACTCCCCTGCCAAACGCAAACAAGCAGAACCAAGCTATGAGCCGTGCAGGTGAACGCCGCAAGGAAAAGCAGAACCAAAAGGACGCACCCGCCCGCCCGGAAGGCCAGGCAGCCATGGAGCCGATCGATGCAAAAGGCATCAAGCCAACGGGTCGGGCCGGCGTGATAAGGGCGGCAAACGAGGATGACGATCTATACGACCCGTATTCCGACTACCACGATGGAACCCTAAGGCCGGCCGAGTTCGAGGAAGACCCCTGGAGATAAGGACTGCCTCAACCAGGTTGGCGTCCCCCCTAGCCCAAATGCCGACTGCAAGCTATTCAAGGGTCTGGGTTAACCCCTTGGCCCCGCGAATCGCCAGCATGCCGCAAACAAAGGCGATGCATATCAGGCACAGTGCCATGCACCACTCAAGATCCCAGCTCACATCCGCAACAGCAGCAAACGCTGTTGCTGCGAAGGCGCCCGCAAGATTCACAACTATGGCAACGCGCGAATAGATGATGGTGTAGTCGCGAGGGCCGACGATCTGGCGGGTAACAGAGGGCGAAAGCGCATCGATGGCCGCGTACAGCAAGCCGCCCAAGGCTCCGCCAACGACAACCACCGCCGAAGATGCGCACCCCTGCCACATGCACAAGATGCTCACCGCGCCAGCCAAGCAGGCCAGTGATAAGGCGGCTGTCAGCGATTTGTCGGAAAGGGAGCCGAGCAGTATCTTCCCGCAAGCGGAAACAGCCATCAGGCACGAGGCCACAGTGGAGGCCATGATCGCTGCACCGCCAGGGGTGATTCCGGCCATCCCGATATCACCCAGGTGATAGATATACGTAGCATAGAGGTTCACCGAAACCGTAAGGGCGTTGAACAAGCCCATTGATATCACCAGGAAAAAGAAAACCGGCGAACGGAACATGCTGCGCGCAGGAACGCCCCATTGCCGAACATCCTGTTTGCCATGATCCGCACATCCGCCGGAAGAGCACTCGTCTCCTGAAACAGAGGCCCCGAACGGAAGAAGGCCCACATCACGGGGATAGCTTCGGATCAGTACCGCAGAGGCAAACAACCCCAAGAAAAGCGCGATAAGGGAAAATGCAAGGTAAGCCGCACGCCAAGAAAAGGCATCGATGATGACGCCTCCAACCAAGCTCCAAACCGCACCCCCGACGCCCGACATGGCAAAGCACAGCCCTATGAAGAACCCGGTTTTCTCGGTGAACCATCTATTGATCAGCGTGGGAATAGCCAGAAACATCAATGAGACGATGCCAAGCCCGACGATAACGCCGGAAAGGTAGAACAGAAGGATATCCTCCCAGAAGGAGCAGCCGAACAATCCCGCGAAAACCAACACCACGGACGCAGAAAGGACGATGCGGAGATCTGCCCTCTGAAGGAGGTTGCCAGCCAACGGCGCCGTAAGCCCTCCGACCAAATACGTAAGCGTGATGAAGAACGTGAACTGGCTTGAGGCCACGCCCAACTCCGAGGAAACGGGAACCACGAAGATAGACCAAACGTTGTATACCAGCGCACAGGGCCCAAAGGTGATCAGCATGCCCGCCGCAACGACCATGGCGTGACGGAACGTCAACCCCTGCTTAGCTCCCCCATTGCCCACGGCGATCCCCTTCGCGAAAGAAACAATGCAAGGGAAGCATAGCAGAGCAACCCACGGCAAGCCACCACTGAGAGAGGCCGAAGGCGCATCGCGCTAACATCTTGAAGGCACCCGAAAGATAGCGTGGTCTGAAGGAGCAGAAAGCAAGGCCCTCAGAAACAAGAAAGCCCGCTCCGAAGAGCGGGCTTGAAAAGCAATACGGTCCTTGCTTACAGGGCCTTCTTGGCAACCTCGACCAGGGAAGCAAAAGCCTCGGGGTCGTTGATGGCCATATCGGAAAGAACCTTGCGGTCCAGCTCAACGCCAGCCTTCTTCAGGCCGTTCATGAAAACGGAGTAGGAAAGGCCGTTGATGCGGGCTGCTGCATTGATGCGGGTGATCCAGAGACGACGGATCTCGCGCTTCTTAGCGCGGCGATCACGGTACTGGTACTGGAGCGAATGCTGAACCTGTTCCTTCGCAGCGCGATAGGAGCGGGACTTTGCACCGTAGTAACCCTTTGCACGGTTGAGAACGGTACGGCGCTTCTTATGAGCGGATACTGCGCGCTTTACACGAGGCATACTGAATTCCTCCCTTTACTATCGAAGACCAAGATTACGTGCGATTACCTTCTTGTCGGCTGCAGCAACCTCAGTTTCGTGACGGAAATTACGCTTACGCTTCTGGCTCTTCTTGGTCAGAATGTGAGACTTGTAAGCCTTGGAGCGCATGATCTTACCGGAGCCGGTAACGCGGAAGCGCTTTGCGGTGCCGGAATGAGTCTTCATCTTGGGCATTATTTGTCCTTCCCTTGTTCTTCCTTCTTTTTCTTCACCGCCGCGGGCAACGGGGCGATGAGCATATGCATGTTGCGGCCTTCCATCTTAGGCTGGTTTTCGATAACCGCTACATCCTTAAGATCATCGGCCAAGCGTTCCAGTATGCTCAGGCCCTGTTCGGGATGAGACATCTCACGACCACGGAACATAATGGTGATCTTGACCTTGGAACCTGCCTCCAAGAAGCGAAGCACATGCTTCTTCTTGGTGGTGTAGTCGCCCACATCGATCTTCGGGCGGAACTTCATTTCCTTGGTTTCAACCTTGCTCTGGTTCTTTCGAGCCTGCTTGGCCTTGATTGCCTGGTCGTACTTGAACTTACCGTAGTCCATGATGCGACATACCGGCGGCTTGGCCTGAGGCGCGATCTCAACCAAGTCATAGCCCTGGTCATCGGCGATGCGCTGGGCTTGCTCGATGGGATAGATCCCCAATTGCGACCCATCATAGGCGATCAGGCGGCATTCTTTGACCCTGATTGCATCATTGAGCCTTGGTTCTTGAGCTGCTATGGTGCCCACCTCCTTCTTCCTGTGTTTGGTGCTACCATGCACGAACCATTGTGTGCTGAAAAAAAGAAAAACCTGCGATCACTCAGATGCAGGCCACACGAATCTCTTCGATAGAAGAGGGATATTCACATGACCCATCAGCAACTTCGATTGCGCCGATCTGGGTGGAAGCAGTTGCTTCTCTTGAAAACAGCTTCTGTAGGATACCATTCCCCCCGTCAGAGTAAAGGGAGAATTCGAGTATTTTGGGAAATACCTTCACATATCGTTCCGCAGCAGAGCAAGAAACGCTTCAACCCACCGCCCACTGGACACATACCGTCATGGCAATGGCAAGCATGCACGGAACAACAAGGGCCACCACAAGAAACTCCGCCCATAACGGGAAACGACATAGCTTAGGGAATCTACGCCGAAGCAGTCGACGGTCAGCAAGCTCGTAGCAAACACAGGTAACCGATCCACTCAAAAACAGTAGGTACTCCACCGCGCGAACCCACAGCGGATAGCTGTAATCAGGCGCATCTGGTCCAGGAAAGAAACAACACGCAATGCTTGCAGCTATCACCAACGCCCAGAGCAGGCCAAGGGTCACATTCCACGTCAGCCCAACGCCGATGGGAATCCGCTTTGCGGCAGAGCCGAGACGATCCAACGGGCTTTTGCGCTGCCCGGACGTTGCCGCGGCAGAAGGAAGAGGGCTTCCGTTATCCAGCGCAACGGGTTCGGATGCCCCATCCTTCCGCTTGTTCACTGCGCCATCAGGGAACCCTGCAGGCTCTTGGCACGTCCCTACCGAAGAGACGCTGCCGGATTCGACAAGATGCCCGACTTTGCCCGATGAGGAGGCCGCTTCCATCCGTCCGCGATAAACCGCATCCGCATGCGCAAAAGCCTGCTCAAGCGCAGCGGCGCTCGCGTAACGTGAGTCCGGATCCAGCGCGCAAGCGGTGGAGACAACCTGGGCATATTCAACGGGAACCGAATCGCTCGCGAAGCCCCGCTTTCGGTCTTCGCCCTTCGCGGGTCGCTCGGTCAGCAGATAGAACAGCAGCATGCCCAGTGAATAGACGTCGCTTCGCACATCAGTCTGGCCGAACCCGAACTGCTCGGGTGACGCATATTCCCGAGTACCGAAATGAACCGTGTCCGAGTCGGCACCCTCGCTGTACACACGGGCTATCCCGAAATCGATAAGGGTAGCCCTGTCCCAAGAAAGGATGATATTCGAGGGCTTCAAATCGCGGTGGATAATGGGCGGATCAAAGCTTTCATGCAACTCCTGAGCCGCACGGCAAACCAAAGGGAAAACCCTTGAGGCGAGCTCGGGCGAAGCACCACTTCTTCGCACGGCATCCTGCACAGTTTCGCCCTGGATATACTCCATCAACACAGCCAGTTCGTCTTTGAGCTCATAGCAGCGGTAAACCTGAGGGAGGCAGCGAAACATCTGGCCGCGTCTGCACGCATCGTAGATAGTGCGATAAGCAGATCCAAGGCCCGTTCCCAACAGCAGCCTCTTGCGTATGAAAGGGACACCGCAAGAGCCACCGCTCGCCTGCCGAGCAACTTTTTCGGTGACCTCGAACTCGGTTTGCTTCAGGGTTTGCAGCACACGGAATCCGTTATCGTGCTCAATCTCCGAAAGAAAGGCGGCAAGCTCATCCGCGCACCCCAACCCCTCGTTGCCATCCAGGCCAAGGGAAGCATCCCGAACCGCATGATGGGCATTAGGCGCAGCAAAGCCACCCTGCCGTCCTTTCAGGTTTGCAGGGTGGCTATCCAAGGTTTCGCCGGTAACTGAGGACTCGGGCTTGCCGGTGCTCATGAGCAGATGGTCTCTTCCCCGAAGCGATACAACTCTTCCTCAGTTTTCTGCAGTGAATAGCCGTTCTTTATCGCGAATATGATTATGGCGTCTCGCCTGTTCTTGCAATACAGCTCGTTGACTCCGGCCGCCTGCAGAAGACGGTCTGTTTCGCGCAAGCTCAGACCCATGGCGAGGGAAAGCTGCAGCACCTTGTCACGGGAAGCCTTTCGGGTGCCCTTGAAGATCTGATAGCCGAAGGTATTGTTCAACCCAGCATCCCGAACGACTGCCGACCGCTTCAGGCCCTTCTCATGAAGAAGCTGCTGAAGATACTCGGAAAGAGAACGTTCGCCAACGTTGCTTTTATCGACGAACGTATCGATGGAAGGAGAAGACAAAAGCTCGCTGAGCAGTTCCTCGGTCAAAGGCTCCTCCATGCGGCGCTTCCTCCTTCGTCTCTTCTTCGCATCAGGCAACATTCTAATGCCTACCGAGCCATTGACGGAGGGAGCGCCGCAAAAGGATGCTACAGGTTGGCGATTGCGTAATCAGCCTCGTCCTCAGTGAACTTCTCGCCGTATTCACTCGTCAACTGGTCATGAATCGCAGAAGGCGACATGCTCATGTTGTTCTGATAGGTTTTAGCCTTGGCCAAGGCATTCGCGTTCCAGTCCGCCTTGACGTTATCCACGGCGTATTGAGCAGCATCTTCAGAGAATTTTTCCCCATATTCGCTGGTCAGTTGATCATACAGGCCCTGCTTGGACATATACATCGTATTTGCGTAGGTGTCGGCCTTCTTCAGCGCCGATTTATATTCAGTAGGCACATCGGAATCCTTCGCCTCAGCGGTGGCCGCACTTGATTGCGTCGACGACTGAGATTCATTTGATACAGCCTGAGACGAAGATGAGTTGGACGAAGTGGAAGCGCTTTGAGAACCACCTGCACCCGCACCGCCGCCAGCTGCAACGCAAACCACCACCACAACGATGATCCAGAACCATACCCGCTTGTAGATCGGCTTCTTCGCTGCACCAGGAGCAGCATTGGAAGTACCATCAGGCTGTTGGGTTGCCTTGTTCTCGTCGCTCATAAGAATCCTTTCCTCAAAGGGTCTCTGCGAAACCGCAGATGACCTGCGTCTAATGAAGGAAAAGATATATGAAGCGCAGGCATGATTCATTAGCTGGCAGCTAAGATCTCCCAACTGCTCCGAGCAAAGGCTGAAATAGGCAAAGTTGCGGAAAACCCTTATAGGCAAGAAGATCATGCGGTGTCAGCGCAGCTTAATCACTCATCCCACGGATGCGAGGTAAGGTGCCAACCATCGCAGTAGGGACAACGATAGATCGAGAGGCCCTTTCGACCGTTCTCCAAACACCATGCCAAATTGTCCTGAGCCTCTTCGAAGGATGAGTAACGATTTTTCGAGGTGCAAGCTTTGTGCTTGCGTGCCGCATCCTTCGCTTCGATGGACTCCGACCGCCTTTGCCGCTCGCGGGCAAACGCATCATCGACGGAACCAAAAGAGCCAAGGCTCGCCGTGAACTCGGCTTTCTGCTTCGACCAAGCGGAACGTTTCTTGCTGCCCATGCGTCCTCCCCTTCCAGCCACGGTATCAGCTTACCAGAGAAGATCCTGTGCCCCGATGGCCCTGCCCCATGGCAATACCGATAACTGGCGTCCATATGTACCCAGAAGCACATCCACAGACAGCAAGAAGGGCCCCGAAGGGCCCTTCTTGGAAAGGATTGAAGCGAAGACGCCTGTAATCTACTTGCCTGCCAGGGCAGCGTGAGCTGCAGCGAGGCGAGCCAGGGGCACGCGATACGGCGAGCAGCTTACGTAATCGAGGCCGATGCCGTAGAAGGTCTTGATGGAATCAGGATCGCCGCCATGTTCGCCGCATACGCCGCAAACGATATCGGGATTGCCCTGATGACCAAGCTCAACACCCATCTTAACCAGCTTGGCTACGCCGGGGTCTACCGTGGCAAAGGGGTTGTAAGGCAAGATGCGCTCTGCCAGGTACTGGGAGATGAACTCTGCCTCAACATCATCGCGGGAGAAGCCGAACGTGGTCTGGGTCAGGTCGTTGGTGCCGAAGCTGAAGAAGTCTGCCTTAGTGGCAATCTCATCAGCGGTGACGGCGGCACGGGGAAGCTCGATCATGGTACCGATCTTGATATCCAGATCAACGCCCTGCTCCTCGGCAACCTGGGCGATGACGCCCTCAGCCTGCTCACGCAGCTTGGCAAGCTCGGGGACCACGGAAACCAGCGGGATCATGATCTCGGGCTGCGGGTTCAGGCCCTCCTTCTTGAGCTCGGCAGCTGCGGTGGCGATGGCACGAACCTGCATCTCGGCCAAGATGGGGTACTTGATTGCCAAGCGGCAACCACGAAGACCCAGCATCGGGTTGGCCTCGGCGAAGGAGTCGATCTGCTCCATAAGGGCGCGCTTCTTCTCGATCACCGCAGCGTCGCCGCCGGTGGCCTCGAGGCGTGCGATCTCCACGTCGAGGGCACGCGCAGACTCCAGGAACTCGTGCAGCGGCGGGTCGAGCAGGCGAACGATAACGGGCAGGCCGTCCATTGCGCGGAACATGCCCAGGAAGTCGCCCGTCTGAGCCTTGAACAGGTCGGCGCATGCCTTTTCGCGAACAGCCTCATCATCGTTCAGGATGAAGGTCTGGATGATCTGCTTGCGCTCGCCCAAGAACATATGCTCGGTGCGGCAAAGGCCGATGCCCTGTGCGCCGAAGTCACGGGCAAGCTGAGCGTCCTCGGGGTTGTCGGCATTGGCACGAACGCCCATGGTACGGAACTCGTCTGCCCACTCGAGGATGGTGTCAAGATCGCCGGCAAGCTCGGGCTGAACAAGATCGACCGCACCGAGCACGACGATACCGGTGGTGCCGTCGAGGGAGATCATGTCGCCTTCCTTGATGACGATATCGGTGCCGGTGATGGCGGCCTGCTTGGCATCGGCATCGATCTTCAGAGCATCAACGCCGCATACACAGGGAGCACCCATGCCACGGGCGATAACAGCCGCGTGGGAGGTCTTGCCGCCGTGCGAGGTAAGCACGCCCTCGGCGGCGATCATTCCGGCAAGGTCGTCAGGGGTGGTTTCCCATCGAACCAGGACGGTCTTGCGGCCTTCCTTGGCAGCCTCCACTGCATCTTCAGCGGAGAAGACAGCCTCGCCGACAGCGGCGCCCGGAGAGGCGTTCAGGCCCTTGGCGACAACATCGTAATCGGCCTTGGCATCGAACTGAGGATGGAGGAGCTGATCGAGCTGCTCAGGATCGACGCGCTGAACCGCTTCTTCCTTGGTGATAAGGCCTTCCTGCTGCATCTCGATGGCGATATGCAGGGCAGCAGCAGCGGTACGCTTACCGACACGGGTCTGCAGCATCCAAAGCTTGCCCTGCTCGATGGTGAACTCGATATCGCACATGTCGCGGAAGTGGTTCTCCAGGATGGTGAACACGCCCTCGAGCTCACGACCAGCCTCTTCAAGGCCGGGGGTGTTCTTCAGCTCGGCGATGGGGCTGGTGTTGCGGATGCCGGCAACAACGTCTTCGCCCTGAGCGTTGACGAGGTAGTCGCCGTAGAACTCCTTCTCGCCGTTTGCGGGGTTGCGGGTGAACGCAACGCCGGTAGCGGAGGTGTTGCCCTTATTGCCGAAGATCATCGACTGCACGTTCACTGCCGTGCCCAGATCGTCGGAGATCTTGTTCTGCTTGCGGTACAGGATCGCACGGGGGTTGTTCCAGCTGCCGAACACCGCCTCGATGGCCAGCTGCAGCTGGGTATCGGGGCTCTGGGGGAACTGGACCTGGCCATCAACGACCAAAGAGGGATACTCTGTGGCGCTTACGTTCTCGGTGAAGATCTTCTTGAACTCGGACACGAGCTCCTGCAGGTCTTCAGCGGTAAGATCCGTGTCGGACTCGACGCCACGGCTGCGCTTCATGATGTTGATGGCATTCTCGAACAGGTCGCCATCGAGGCCCATGACCACGTTGGAGAACATCTGGATGAAGCGACGATAGGAGTCCCATGCGAAACGGGGGTTCTCGGTCTGCTTGATAAGGCCGTTGATGGACTGATCGTTCAAGCCGAGGTTGAGCACGGTGTCCATCATGCCGGGCATGGACATCGGCGCACCGGATCGAACAGATACGAGCAGCGGATCCTCTGCATCGCCGATCTTCTTGCCGATGCGGTTCTCGAGGTCGAGTCGGTACTCCTGGATAGTGTCAAGAACTCCCTCGGGCCACGTGTTGTCAGAGTTTGCGTACTCCATGCACGTCTGGCAGGAAATCGTGAATCCCGGAGGCACCGGCAAGCCGATGTTGGCCATCTCGGCGAGGTTCGCGCCCTTGCCGCCGAGGATGGGCTTCATGTTGGTGTTGCCCTCCGTCACGTTCTTGCCGTTTGCGTCCTTGCCGAATGCGTAGACGCGCTTAAGTTGGTCCGTCACCATCTTCTCCTTAGACTAAACGTTTCTCTCTCAATTCCGCGGGGCGAATACCTGCGGATGAGCGTTCTCATAATACCGTAAAATCTCCTGCGCCGTTTCTTCGATAGCCCTGTTATCAGTGCGAACGACGATGCAGCCGAGCTGCCTCATCAGGGCTCGGGCGCTTTCAAGATCTTGGTACACGCATTCCAAATCTGCATATGAAGCGGCCACATTGCTGGCATTGCCCAACCGCCGCTTGCGGATGTCGGAAAGGATCTCGGGAGAGATGATCAAGCCGAACAGCCGCGTGGGATCAACTTCGTAAATCTCTTTAGGCGGTTCGCTTTGGGGGTCGAGCGGCACATTGGCCACGCGATAGCCCATCTGCGAGAGGTAGATGGATAACGGCGTTTTAGACGAGCGGGAAACGCCGATGAGCACGATATCGGCGTCGGGAAGATCTTGCGGGTTACGACCGTCGTCGTGCGAGATGGTGAATTCCATGGCCTCGATGCGGCGGAAGTAGTACTCGTTCACCGAGTGAAGGCGCCCAGGTTCGTTGAGCGGGCTCTTGCCCGTGGCAACGGTTAGGGCAGCCAGGGCGTTGCCCATCAGATCAACACCGAGGATCTGCTCCGAGTGACGATCGATGTAGGAGACCATGGCATCGCGCATCTTCTCGTCTACAAGGGTGTAGAACACCACGAGCGGCGTGAAGCCATGGCTCTCATGGAAACCGAAATGGGCATCAAGCTCTTCGATCATGCTGTCAGCCGAGACAACGCGCGGCAGTATCTCGATCGCGGGATCGTACACCTCGAAGCAGGCAGCAACGGCCCGCACCAAGGTTTGGGCAGTGGTGCCAACCGAGTCGGATACAACGTGTATCACGGGAAAACCGTCATGGGCCTTACCCTGGGT
>CAVDDI010000034.1:0-11942 GCA_963607675.1 bacterium
GGTCGCAATGTCCGTCTTACTGAATATGGGGAAGAGTTCAACAAGCATATCTGCTTGGCCTTGGATGAAATCGACAAGGCGGTCGAGATCATGCATGCCTATAATTCCGGCTTGAGTGGCCGTATCCGAATCGGCACGGTTATCAGTATCCAGCGAAACTATCTTCCTCGTTTGCTCAGCACGTTCAAGGGCGCCTTCGGCGATGATGTCGTTTTCGATATCTACCAGGGCACTACTTATGAGTGCCTGAAGGGGTTGAACGACGGCAAGTTCGATGTTGTGTTCTGCGGAAAGCTTTCCGGGTTCGACGATATCGAGTTCGTCCCCCAATTCTCTCAGAATTGCGTCCTTGCGGTTAACTCCCACAACGAGCTTGCCGACCGAGAGATGATCTCGCTCAATGACTTGAAGGGAATCATCCTTACCAGCTATCGTTCGCAGTCTTACGCAAACACCATTTTCGAAGGGTTCTTCAAGAAATACGACCTCGAGGTTGTTCAAGGCTTCAATGATGAGATCAGCGCTGCCACCCTCGTTGCCTCTGATCGCAAGACTGTTGCGGTCATCCTTGAAACGCTCGACGACCTTTCGCTTGAGAACCTTGTCACCCTTCCTATCGAAGAGCTGCAGGAGCCTTTCCATATCATTTATCTGGGCTATAACAAGAAGTCCTTCCACTCGCATCTTGTGGAAGAGTTCATCAAGTTCACGCAGAGGCACATCAAGTTTCCTGCTGGAGTTGTTCCGTTGGAGGAGTATTACATGAACTGCGACAAGGAAGATAACGCCTAACCTTTCTAGACGCCGTTGAACCCTTACCTATATATAGGTAAGGGTTCTTTTTGTTTCCGGCGGTTTGAGCCTATCGCGCTCCCGCCGGCCAGCAGGGTGATCGCTTCTCTGGCTTAATGGAATCAAGATGGGAGGTGCTTTTCCGTTGCCGGCCATCGAGTGCCATCCGATATATCAGACCGGCTCAGGATCCAAAGTGCTTCCTAGGGGCTTCCGCTTGCTTGCCGATCAACGCTTATCTTGGCTTCCCTTTGGCTGAAGAGGCCTGTTTTCCTCTGGCATAAAAGGCCCGTAGCATTGCTTCGTTGCGGGTCTGCTGCTTTTTATAATGCCCGCTGAATAGATGTGCTTGTTCCTATAGTGCATTGGAATGGCTTGCTGTCGATCAATGGCCTCGGCTTCCCAGGCTTGCCTATTCGATGTGAATGAATGAACAGGTTCTAATCTATTGATCTGGCCAATTATCCCCAAATCTGAGCAAAATGAACGTGTTGCATCTATCGTTTTACGCCTATCGATAGAACTCGATGAATATAATTCGCTTTCCCTATCGAAGCGCACTCTGCGGCAATTAGACCGCGTTCAAATTCTGAACGAACATACATCGTGGCTTCGGAAACAGAAGCGAAATGAAATCTGGTAAAGCGAGGAAACCAAGAAAGAGAGAGGTTTCCTTCAAATCAAGAGGAGGGTTTTGTATGTCCGAGAATTGGTTCGCAAAGCAGCCTAAGGAGCATCTGGCAGGAAAGTGCGCTGTTGTCGTTGGCGGCAACTCCGGCATCGGCAAGGCAGCAGCTGAGGCTATCGCTGCAGCTGGCGCAAACATGGTTATCGCTGGCGTTCCTGAGGCAGGTTGCCATGAGGTAGCCGAGGCCCTGAAGGCAACCGGCACCCAGGCAGTAGGCGTTGCTTGCGACGTAACCAGCCAGGAGTCCATCGACAACGTGATCAAGGTCGCAGAAGAGAACTTCGGCCAGATCGACATCCTCGTTACCTCCGCTGGTATCGCTCTTCCCCGCATGAACGCTGTCGACGTTGCTCCCGAGCAGTGGGACAAGCTGTTCAGCATCAACCTGAAGGGCAACTTCTTCCTGATGACTTCCGTTGCTCGCGCAATGGAGGCCAAGGGTATTCATGGCAAGATGGTTGTTGTTGCTTCCGCACGTGGCATCAACTCCATGGAGAACATTGCTCCTTACTGCATCGCAAAGGCCGGCGTTATGGGCATGGTTCGCTCCCTGGCAGTCGACTTCGCCAAGAAGCAGATCCTGGTCAACGGCATCGCTCCTGGTTATGTCTACACCCCCATGGTTGCAAAGGTATTCGAAGAGCAGCCTCAGCAGGAAGCTTACGTCAAGAGCCGTACGCCCCTGCCGAACTACACCGGCACCCTGGACGAGATGGCTTCCGCAATCCTGCACCTCGTTCTTCCTGTTACCGAGTACACCACCGGTCAGACCCTGGTTCTCGACGGTGGCTGGTCCATCCAGTAACAAGGATCTTTCGGCGAGCAGCTTAGGCTGCGCTGCTTAAGCCGCTCGCCTTCTTTAAGTTCTCTTCGAAAGGAAGTACCCATGGAAGGTAAGATGAACGCACTTCTCAAGACCGCCGCTGAGCCGGACGCAATGGAGTACGTAGAGGATTTTGACATTCCTCAAATCAAGGATGACGAAGTACTCATGGAGATCAAGGCTGTAGGCATCTGCGGCACCGACCATTCCCTGTATCGTTGGAATCCTGCTATCGCGAATTCCTACCACATCCAGTACCCTGCGATCTTCGGTCATGAGTTCTCTGGCGTTATCGCTGAGGTGGGCAAGAACGCTCCCGCAAACCTCAAGGTTGGCGATCGCGTAACCGCTAACCCGGTTCTGTTCGACAACACCTGCGAGTACTGCGACCGCGGCGAAGTCAACATCTGCGACAACCGTCCGTTCTACGGCACCGACCTGCCCGGCGCATTCGCCAAGTACATGGCAATCCGCGCTACCAACATTATCCCCATGCCCGATGATGTTACCTTCACCCAGGGCGCACTTCTTGAGCCCCTGTGCGTAGCAATGAACGCTGTTGAGCGCGTTAACCCCCAGATCGGCGAGACCGCTGTCGTAATCGGCCCTGGCGCAATCGGCCTTCTGATGGTTGCCCTGCTCAAGCAGGCTCGCGGTATCCGCAAGGTTATCGTTACCGGCCTTGACGCAGACGCAAAGCGCTTCAAGGTTGCAGAGCAGCTCGGCGCAATCACCGTCAACGGTTCCGAGTGCGACGTAATCGAGAAGGTCAAGGAACTCACCGGCGGCAAGGGCCCCGAGTGCATCTTCGACGCAGCTGGTCACTGGACGGTTTCCGAGCAGGCAGTGCAGATGGTTGCAAAGGGTGGCCGCATCGGCATCACCGGTCTGCCCGCAAAGCCCTCCGCAATCCCGATGACCGAGATCGCAATGCGTCAGATCAGCATCATCGGCAACCGCGCTTACGAGCGCAAGCATTGGCGTCAGGCTCTGAGCCTGCTGGCCAACGGCTTGGACATCTCCATGATCTCCAACATGGTCATTCCGCTGAAGGATTGGCGCAAGGGCATGGAGTTCATCGAGTCCGGCGAGGGTCTGCGCGTCGTTCTCGAGCCGTAAGAGCTCACCTAACCGCTGCGTAGCAGCGCAAGGAATCTTTCGAAGGGGTGCTGACACCATCGGTGCCGGCACCCCTCTTATATTCACGCACGGGGCGTATCCCCGAATCTCTAACCAAAGGAGAATCCAATGGCAGGTTTGCAAGGAGTAAAGGTAGTCGAGCTGACCCAGTATGCTGCTGGTCCGGCTGCTGGTCGTGCACTGGCAGAGATGGGTGCAACCGTAATCAAGGTTGAGCCTTTCACCGGCGACGAGCAGCGCACCCAGGGCATGGCTTGGGGCATGGCATTCCGCACCGAGTTCGACGACGTTGCTTACGACTGCGGTTCCTTCAACAAGGAATGGACTGCAATCAACTGCAAGAACGAAGAGGGCTTGAAGGTAATGTACCATCTGCTCGAGACGGCAGACATCTTCCTGACCTCCCTTCGCTCCGGCGCACTGAAGCGCCTCGGTCTTGACTACGAGACCCTTCACGAGAAGTTCCCTCGCCTTGTTTGGGCTCAGAACCGCGGCTATGGCGAGTTCGGCCCCATGAAGGACGCTAAGGGCTTCGACGCTACCGCATTCGCAGCGCGTTCCGGCTTCGTGAGCGCTATCCCTCAGGCTAACGCCCACTACGAGCCCGGCAATTCCCCCATCGCCTTCGGCGACTGGAACACCGGTTGCGCTCTTACCGCTGGCATCCTGGGCGCTTACGCTGGTGCTCTTCGCACGGGCCAGGGCGACAAGGTAACCGGCTCCCTGTACCATGTGGGCACCTGG
Organism: bacterium; assembly: GCA_963607675.1. Taxonomy (GTDB): domain Bacteria; phylum Actinomycetota; class Coriobacteriia; order Coriobacteriales; family Eggerthellaceae; genus Anaerotardibacter. The sequence continues at coordinate 4,188 of CAVDDI010000034.1, forward strand.
GGCATGACTTCCGCCCTTATCGCTCAGCAGCAGGGCTGCGACTACCCGAAGGACCGCATGGAGGCCAAGTGCCCCACCAACAACTCCTACGTTTCTTCCGACGGCATCTGGTTCCTCATGTGCTTCGGCAACTACAACAAGTACTGCAAGCTCGTGTTCGAGACCTTGGAGATGGATCCGAAGTACTTCACCGACCCCGAGCTGAACACGCTTGAGGCTTTGGCCGACAACGGCAAGTACGTTGAGGTAGTTGCGGCAATGCATCAGGCTTGCAAGAAGTTCACCTTCGCTGAGCTGGAGAAGCGCTTCCGCGAGAACGACATCCCGTTCGAGAAGATCCAGACCGTCACCGACGTCCTGCAGGACCAGGAGGCATTCGACAACGACCAGCTCCGTTACGTCAAGTACGAGAAGCAGGGTCCCTCCAGCCCTTACGGCAAGGAAGAGGATTATGTCGTCACCACCATGCCGTTCCGTCTGGCAAGCATCGGCGACCCGGTGCTGAAGCGCTCTCGCCCCACCGGCTACGACACCCGCAAGATCCTCAACGAGTATGGCTACGACGATGCAGCCGTGGACAAGCTGGTCGAGGAGGGCGCAGTTATGTGCTACACCGGCGAAGAGCTGCCCGCATCTGTTCTCGAGCCCAGCTATGGCCCGAACTCCAAGAGGGACTAGGAAGGAATTTTCAACATGGCACGTGCAAACACACCTTTTTCCGGACTGACGGTACTCGACTTCTCCCGTTACCTGCCCGGTGGCTACGCAACCCAGGTTCTTGCTGATCTTGGCGCTACCGTGATCAAGTGCGAGGATACCGGTCTTGGCGACTTCATGCGTCACGACTATCCCACCAAGGGTCAGGGTATCTCCTACTACATCACCGCTCTTGGCCGAAACAAGAAGTCCGTTTCCCTGAACCTGAAGAACGAGGAAGTCGTTGACTGGTTCAAGAAGATGGCCAAGGAGGCCGACGTCATCGTCGAGTCCTTCCGCCCTGGTGTAACCAAGAAGCTCGGCATCGACTACGATACGATCAATGCTATCAACCCGAAGATCATCTACTGCTCCATCTCTGGCTATGGCGCAGAGGATCCTCGCTCCAAGAAGGCTCAGCATGACCTGAACATGCAGGCCACCAGCGGTTACCTGTCCGTGAACCACGGCGGCACCTCTCCGCTGCACCTGTGCGACCTTTCCTCCGGCATGGTTGCCGGCCAGGCCATCCTCGCAGCTCTCTATGCACGCGAGCAGACCGGCAAGGGCACCTATATCGATACCTCCATGTTCGACTGCTTCGTATGGTGGAACTCCCTGCTCGACTCCCGCTGGTGCTTCAACGACGGCGAGTGCAAGCGCGATGACCTGGAGTACCCCTCCGTTGCCTACAACGTGTACGAGACTGCCGACGGCGGCAAACTCGCACTGGGCATGGTTGAGGGCAAGTTCTGGCAGCCCTTCTGCGACGCCATCGGTCATCCCGAGATCAAGGGCGACGGCTTGAAGCGTCGTTGGGAGGCTCCTGAGTCCTTCAAGGTCGTCGAAGAGGTCATCAAGTCCAAGCCTTTGGCTGAGTGGATGGAATGGCTCGAGGACAAGGACTTCTGCATCGCCAAGGTGAACACGAAGACCGAGGCTGTTGAGCAGATCACCCGCGAGAACCCCGAGGCTCTTGCATGGGTTGACTTCCCCCGCGTTGGCCGCGTTCTGCAGACCGGTCTGCCGCATCACCTGTCCACCATCCCGGTGAACATCGCTGATTTCGAGGAAGTATCCGTCCTCGGTGGCGACACTGCTGAGTACCTGAAGAAGGTTGGCGCAGACGACGCAACCATCGCCCGCCTGAAGGCTGAGGGCGGTATCCGCCTGGGCGACGACATCGAGCCTGAAGAGGATCGTGCTCCGGTGGCTCCTGCCAACTAAGCGCAACCCGAACTTTCGCTACATGGAAGGCGTCCTGAAAGGGGCGCCTTCTTTTTTGTGCCCTGCTCTCTCTTGGCTGAGCCGGGTTCCGTGTGCACTCGATAACACGTTCTATATGTTCATCGCATGAATGGACTGCGCAGTATGGGGTTATTGAGTATCAGGGGGTTTTATTAACAAAACTATTCATCCGACTTATAGCTTTCGGTGAAAATCGATACCCTTCGGAATTAGAAATTGAACCTGTTCACTTTAAAATAAAGGCATAAAGACAAGCGAAAGCTTGAAGGCAACTGCGAGAAGGTTAGGGGGACCAATGAATCCTAAGGCAACCATTACGGATGAGCAGTTCCAGGCATATCTGAAGCAGATTCGTGAATTGGCAGAAGGCCCGTTCGACGAGATGCAGAAGGAGATCGAGGTAACCAACACGTTCCCGGACAAGTTCTATGAACTTGCCAAGGAGAACGACCTCTATCGTTTCTATCTTCCCGAAGAGTACGGTGGATGGAACCTCAACGAGCTTGAGATCCTGAAGGTACAGGAAGAGTTCTCTCGTGGCCCTGGCGGAATGCGCATGCATCTCCATCATGCCGCTGACATGAACTGGCGTATCCTCGAGGACTATGGCAAGCAGGAGCTCAAAGACAAGCTCATGACCAAGTTCCAGGACAAGACCATCTACTGCAACTTCGCTATCACCGAGAAGACCGGCGGCACCGGCGCCGACCTTCACACCACCGCAGAGAAGCAGGCTGACGGCTCTTACATCCTGAACGGTGAGAAGTGGCTCATCTCCCACACCGACTGCTCCGACTACACCTATGTCATCGCGGTTACCGACCAGGAAAGCGACAAGGACTCCCGTCTTTCCGCATTCATCGTTCCCAACGATGCTCCTGGCTTCGAGATCATCCCGATGCCCCACATGATGGGCTGCAAGGGCGCTGGCCACGCAGGCCTCAAGTTCACCAACCTGAAGCTTGACCCGATCTACCTGCTCGGCGAAGAGGGCCAGGGCATGGAAGTCGCAATCCACTCCCTGAGCGTTTCCCGCGTACACATCGCCTGCTCCAACCTCGGTATGGCACAGCGCATGCTCGAGATCTCCCTCAAGCGCGCTGCAGACCGCGTGACCTTCGGCAAGCCGATCATCAAGCGTCAGGCCATCAAGATGAAGATCGCCAACATGCAGATGATGATCCATGCTCTGCGCACCCTGGTTTACGACTTCGCTCGCGACTTCGATATCGACCAGAACAACGAGTACATCGACGAGAAGGCTGCTATCTGCAAGCTGTTCTCCATCGACACCGTTCGCCTGGTTTCCGATGAGATGCTCGAGATCTTCGGTGGCGACGGCTACTTCGAGGATTCTCCCTACGGTCCTACCGAGCGTCTGTACCGCGACTGCCGCGCAATGTGGCTCGAGGAAGGTGCTCCTACCGTACAGCGCATCACCATCGCCCGCGAGTGCGAGAAGCATGGTGGCCGCATCGAGTACCTCCACTAGGAGCTAATCGAGTAGCGTTCTTTTGAACCTAGGCTCTACTAAGGCCTTCGTCCTATAAAATGGACGGAGGCCTTATTGTTTGTCTCAATGGCCTTGAGGGGGAGGGACGCATCATGAACCTTTCGCAGCTGAGGTATTTCAGGAAGCTTGCGCAAGTTCAGCATTTCACGAAAGCAGCTGAAGAGCTGTTCATCACACAGCCGGCGCTTTCCAATTCGATCAAGCAGCTTGAGGGGGAACTGGGCATTCCTCTTTTCGAGCAGCATGGGCGCAATGTTCGGCTTACCAAGTTCGGGCGGGAATTCAATGAATATGTTTCCGAGGGATTGGATGTTATAGACAAGGGCATCCAGGTTGCCCAAGAGCATGCGAACAGCTTGTCCGGCACTATCGATATCGGCACGATCTTCACCCTGCAGGCCGACTACCTTCCTGCCTTGCTGCGGGAGTACCGAAGCAAGTACGGCACCCATGTTGACGTGCGCCTGTACCAGGGCCTTACCCAGGGCCTGGTGGAGAACCTCGAGGATGGCACGTACGACATCGTCATCGGCGCTTACGTGGAAAACCGGCCCGATTTGGAATTCGTCCCCGTTTTAAGGCAGAACCTGGTTGCTTTGGTGCACGAAGACAACCCCTTGGCAGGCGGGGAGAGCATCTCGTTTTCCGACATGCGTGACACCGAGATCGTTACCTACCGTCCCGAGACGCCGGTCGGCGAAGAGGTGCAGAAGATCGTGGAGGACAACGGCCTGAAGGTGTGCCAATGGTGCGACGACGAGATCACCCTTGGCAGCGTGGTGGCTGTAGAGCCGGAGCTTATCGGCATCACCTTGCAGACGCTTGGCCTGGCCCCGTTCCCCCAATTGCGGACCATTCCCATAGAAGAGGTGGATCCGGGCTTCCATCCGGTGTTCTTGATATACCGTAAGAGCGCACACAAAACACGTGCAGTAGAAAACATCATCGCCTTGGCAGGTTCCATGGAATGGGATGCTGAAAAGGGCGAGTTTTCCGAAGGGGATTCGGAAATAGGCAAGTAGACAATAGGGCTTGAGCGAAGGAGAAGCGCTTGATAAAGAGGATTACGGGGGTAATTCCCTACGTGGTGTTCCTTGTTGCGCTGTTTTTCGTTGAATATAACCTGTTCGGGGTAGAAGATGCGCTGCTGGGCATCGTGTTCCAGTCGTTTGCGCGAACCATGGTGGAATCAGCCGGGCTTTCCTTCGCAAACTACCTGAAGCACGCCACCCTGTTCCTTATCATGAGCCTTTGCTCTTCGGTTGCCGGCTTGCATCCGGTGCTGTTGGTGGGTGGCAGCGCGCTTTACATGTTCTGCATCACGCTCATGAACTCGGATGACTATCTGCCGCGCAACTTCTTCATGCTGGGGCTTGGCTTCTTGCTGCTTGAGATCTATCCCATCAGCGTGCCTGAGATACCCATGCGCATGGTTGCCACGCTGTTTGCCATTGGCTGCACCACGGTTTTCATCTATGTGATGCGTGCGTTCGCCGACCATAACGAGATAACCTCCGATCGCGAATTCGTGATGAGGGCCTTCGACGACATAGGCTTCCAGCTCATCGACCTTTCCAATGGGGAAACCGCGCACCTGGATGCGCATCGCGTGTACGGCATCACCCAGGAGTACTGCAACAAGGAATATGGCAACGTGTTTCGGCAAGGCGGGGTGATGAGCGGCAGACAGCGCTACACCTTCGAGCTGCTTATTTGTGCCGAGCTTGTTGCGGACATGATACATGCGGCATCGCGCAACGTGGACCATATGGGGCCAGCAGAGCAGCGGTACCTGCTTGACCTTTCCGAGGTTTTCCTTGGGTTCGGCCAGGGGCGCATCAGGCAGGTGCGTGCGATGGAGGAATCGCTTGAGCGCTTCCTTGACCTGCATATCCTTGCGGATGGCGAGCACGATACCGCTTGGCGTGCGACGTTGGAGGCGCTGGTTCACACCCTTCAGGAAAACGCGAACTCGCGCGACAACTCAACGCCTTTTGCTTGGGGCATCCGCTATCGCCTTCGCTTCATCAAGGACAACTTCAACCTGAAGAACTCCCAGCTTCGCTTTGCCATCCAGCTGGGCGTGATAGTGGGGATTTCCTTTGCGGTCTCTGAGTGCATGCTGACGTTTATGGACACTCGTTTCGGCGCTTGGATCCCCATCACCTCGTTCTTGATGATGAACACCTATCGCGATGAGACCATGCGTATGATGGGCAAGCAGCTTTTGGGCATGCTGGTGGGCATGGCGGTGTTCGCCGCAGTGACCCATTTCGTGCCCGAGCAGGTGCGTATCCTGTTCGTGCTGACCTTCGGGTATTGGGTCATCTTGATGCAGATAGGCCCTGCGGTTTCCATGGCGGCGGGCACCCAGCTGGCACTTGCTGCCCTGTATCCCTCGATGTCGTTGGGGGATACGCTGATGATGCGCCTGACGTTCGTTTTGCTTGGTACCTTGGTTGTGCTTTCGATCGTCTTCGTGTTCCTGCAGTCGCGCAGACGCATGACCATTGCCCACAAGATCAGGGAGATGGAACGCGTGGATGAGCGCCTGCTGCAACAGCTGCGCGTGGACATGGACCGTGGGCACGCCAAAGACGACCGTACTGTGCAGTTGCTGTACTACCTGCACATGAACGCATCGCTGCTTACCTCGCTTTCGAAGCGCATCGGCCCAGACATGGCGCAGGAGGTTGAGCGCTTGACGGAAGCGAATTACCAATTCGCCATGGACGCATCGCACGCCATCGTGTTCTTGGGATCCGATGTCAAGCGGGAGCGCTATGAGCACTTGGATGGCACAACGAGGAAGCTGCGCCGGAGGATAGATCGCCTTCCCACCGATGAGGTGACCACCGAAGAAGATGAAAAGACCTCCTGGTAGCAGGAGGTCCAGTGCGCTCTGCGCGTCTTGTTTTGCCTGGTAGCCTATTCGTCGATGAAGAGGTTGGAAGCCTGTTCCTTGTAGGGTTGGATAGATTCCACCATCTTGCCAAGCTTCTTCTCGAACTTCTTCACGGCATCCTTACCAACGGGCAGCCAAAGGGGTAGGGGCTCGGGTGAGCTGGCTACCTGGTAGACGAACTCGGCGGCCTTGCGCGGGTCTCCGTGCTGTTGGTAGTTATGCCCCAGGCAGTAGTCTGCCGCGCCGCGTGCCGGGGTTCCATCGTAGGCAGGGATGGGGTTTTCCGGAGTGCGGATAGACGTGCCGTCGAAGAAGTTGGTGCGGAACATGCCTGGCTCGACCACCATAGCCTCGATGCCGAAGGGCTTCATTTCCAGGGCAAGCGTTTCGCTTACCGCAGCGACGGCGAACTTGGTGGCGTCGTAGAGCGATCCGCCGGGATCGCAGGCGAAGCTTGCCATGGATCCGATGCTGACGATGCGACCCGATCCCTGGGCGCGCATATGCGGCAGCACTGCGCGGGTGACGTTCATCATCCCGAATACGTTCGTATCGAAGATGGCGCGCGTTTCCGCATCGGTGGTTTCCTCGAGCGAGCCGAATATGCCGTAGCCGGCGTTGTTCACCAGCACATCGATGCGGCCGAACTGGCGGATAACCTGGGCAACGGCTTGCTCGATTTGCTCTCGGTCGGTGACATCGAGGGCAACGGGGAGCAGGTTGCTGTTCTCGCCGAACGCCGCGCGAACCACCTCGGGCCTGCGTGCTCCGGCAGCGACGCGGCAGCCGTGCGTGAGTGCCGTTGCCGCGAATTCCTTGCCGAAGCCACGGCTTGCGCCGGTGATGAGCCAAACTGGAGTTTCCATGGAAGGTTCCTTTCTGATTCCCCGCCTGTAGAGCGGGGCTTTTGGTTTGCCGGGCTGGCACATGGCGTCCCGTGCGAGCTGTGGGGTGGCCAAGGTGCTGATGCGGCCTGCGGTAAGACGGTTGGCTGCCGAGCCATTCGGCAGCCTTGGCCGCAGCCTGTTGCTAGCTGGTTGCGCTGCTTGCCGACTGCGATGAGGCTTGCTGGGATATCTGCTGTGACAGCGTTGCGATGCTGGCGTTGCTCTTCTCGATCTTCGCCTGGATGCGCGTAGCCTCGTCCCCTTCGGCTGGCGTTGGCTGGTAGTTGTTGCTGCTCGATGTGGACGAGATAGAGCAGGGGATGACGTTGATGTTGTCATCGGTGGCCACATCGTTGCCGGTTACCGTGAAGGTCTGCTGGAAAATCATGCAGTCCTTGTCGGAGGGGTTGGGGTTGCCGCCGAAGCAGAAGTTGCCCAAGCTGTATACGATGTAGCGCCCGTTGTACTTCTCGTACCCTTGGATGACGTGCGGATGCGAGCCCACC
>CAVDDI010000035.1:0-11907 GCA_963607675.1 bacterium
GCGTTATTATGTGTTTCGTAATAGACAGTGAACGTGTTCATTTCCTCTATCCAATCCGTTCGAGTGGCAGATGAACGCAGTAGTTTGAAAGGCGGGGCTGGCATGAAGATCCCTTGCACTGAATCGATGGGCACCTGCCCAAAATGCTCCACTGTTGTGGACATCACCGTGGAGCTTGCCCCCGGCGAGGTTCGTTACCACGGAGTGTGCCCGGAACACGGCGCTTTCACCAGGAAAGAGGCTCGTGCGGATATGTCCGAACTTGGTCAGAAGATCTCTTCAACCGTTGGTATAAAGAATCAGGTAGGCTCCCTGGCCTAAATCAAAGGCTCCGACGTTATCATCGTCGGAGCCTTTTCTCTTGGGGTTATAGGTTGGCCCCAGAAACAGGGGAGCGGTCCCTGTTGTTTCCATCATATTTGCATTTGCCCTATGGCTGTGTACGTCATCGCTAAGAGGCTTTCGGGAACATCGATTCGTCATTGGCTTCGTCGGTTTCCCCGTATCGTATGGCGGATGTTGGGCACAGACGTAAGCAGCCGAAGCACATGAAGCATTCCTTCTTGATCCATGTGGGCTTGCCGTTTTCCAGTTTGATCGCCTGCGCAGGGCAGATGGTCTCACAGTGCCCGCAGCCGATGCATTCCTCGCCACAATGGAAATTGTCCGTGTAGAGGCACTCTTCTATGTCTACTCGCGTGTAGAGCTTTGCAGCGCTCTGGGTTCTCCCGTTTGCCATGGTGCCCTCCTGGTTTATTGATCCCCATCAGTAAGAGCCTATGGCTATTGTAATGCGCTGCTTCGTCCGTAAGCATGCATTCTGCGCCTGCAAGTTATGAAGCGGATTCATGATTATTAACATCGGTTCATTCCGTTGTTGCACCCCGTTAACATCGATGACATGCCAATGTAACCTCGTGCCCGTACCCTCCTTCTTAGAGATAAAGCAGGAGGTAGCGATGTACTCGAAGCTGGTAGAGCAAACGCCGAAGATCAACTCTCAGCTTGCGCGCTATGGCGTGAAATTCGGGCTGTACAAGCAAGGTGAATTCAAAGAGCGCCTTTTCCCCTTCGATGCTATCCCGCGCATTATCACTGCCTCACAGTGGGAGTACCTTGAGCGCGGTTTGGTGCAGCGCGTCGATGCCTTAAACGCCTACCTACGAGACCTGTACGGCGAAAAGCGCATCATCAAAGACGGTGTTGTCCCCGAGACATTCGCTTTCGCTTCGTCTGGATACCTTCCGCAATGCGAGGGAATTATGCCACCGAAGGGTATTTACTCCCATATATCTGGTATTGATCTAGTGGAGGGCGATGATGGTACCTGGTATGTTCTCGAGGATAACCTGCGTATTCCCTCAGGTGCCTCGTATCCGCTCATTGCGCGCCGGCTGTGTCGTAGGTGTGATGCGGAAACGTTCCGTACGCTTTCAATCAAAGACAACCGCAACTACGGCGAGCTTTTGCGCGAGACCATGGACTATGTAAACTGCGGTGGCATAAATGTGGTGCTGACTCCTGGCCGCTACAACGCAGCTTATTTCGAACACTCTTACCTTGCCGAAAAGGCCGGAGCGGTCCTCGCTGAGCCTAATGAGCTGTTTGTGCAGGACCTGCAGCTGTTCTACCGCGATGCGAATGAGAACAAAAGGGTGGGTGCGGTGTACCGTCGCACTTCGGATGAGTACCTTGACCCGCTCTGCTTCGTGCCGGAGAGCCTTATTGGCGTTCCGAACCTCATGAGTGCCTATAGGGCTGGCAACGTGGCCATCGTCAACGCTCCGGGCAACGGTGCCGCCGATGATAAGGGCATCTACTACTTTGTGCCGAAGATGATCGAGTACTATCTGGGCGAAGAGCCCATCCTCCATAATGCCCCAACGTACTTGCCTTACTATGCCAAGGACCTTGAATACGTTTTGGAGCATGCCGAAGAACTCGTGATCAAGGATGTTGCCGAGGCTGGCGGCTACGGCGTCGTCTTCGGGTCGGAGCTTTCGCAAGAACAGCTTTCCAGCCTGCTCGATAAGATCAGGCAAGAGCCGCGCCGCTTTATCGCACAAGAAGTCATCGATTTCCTGTGCCTTCCCACCTTCATCGACGGGGAAGAGGTTCCGCGCAAGGCCGACCTGCGAGCATTCGTCCTTTCGAACGGCACTACCAAGGTGTGGCCGAGTGGGCTTACCCGCTACTCGCGCATTGCCGGGTCTGCCGTGGTGAACTCATCCCAGGGTGGCGGCTTCAAGGACACCTGGGTGCTTGGCGCCGATATTGCTGGATCGGATAAGGAGGCTGCCGCCATCCGCGCAGCCAGCGAGGTTCCCTGCGCTCCAGAACCCAACGCTCAGGAAGCCGATGCCGTGGCTCCCTCCGACTGACGTGCGCAATCCGTATTCCAGCATTCGGCACCCAACGCATATAAGGAGGAACCCTTATGGGATCTCTTTCACTCGATAAAATCGATCATCTGTTTTGGCTGGGGCGCTACATCGAGCGCTCACATACCACCCTCACGTTCATCATGTCCACCTACGACCAGGCCATAGACTCAGTGGATGGATCTTGGCGGCAGCAGCTGCAGGTCTTGGGCTTCGAGCCCTCGGATGAGAACGCGGTGTCCGTGTTCGATCAGTGCCTATTCGGCGAGGATTGCCCTTCCAGCATCAAGCGCTCGCTCGAGGCCGCCTATGACAACGCCGTAGTGCTTCGCGATGTCATAGGGACCGAGACCATTGCCTATGTGCAGATGGCGGTTAACAGCCTTGCCCATGCGGCTGAAAGCGATGCGCCGATGCTCGACTGTGCGCTCATCATCGATGACATCATGGCGTTCAAGGGCTGCTCTGACGACTATGTTGTCGACGATGTTGCCCGCAATATCATCAAGTGCGGGTTCAGCATCGAGCGTATGGACCTGTTCCTGCGCTTGGGGTACAAGCTTGATCAGCTGGAAAGGGAGGCCCATAAGCTCGCAAGCCGCATCGACAGAATGGGCATCTCCTACAACCGCGCTGCTTTCAAGGACCTTATCGTGCTCATATACGACGGCGGATTCCCTGGGAACGCGAATGCCGACCAGCTTTCCCGTATGCTCACGCTGGTAGAGCAGATATTCTAGGGGCTGCGTGCTATGAGGATATTGAGCTATTCGTTCGAGACCCACTTGGAGTTCTCGGAGCCGGTGACCGCCCATAATTTTGTGCTGCGATGTGCACCGCGATCCACGCCGTTTCAGAAGATCCTGGATTCGCAGCTCATCATCACCCCGGGAACTCATGTTATGGAGCTATCAGACGGCTTCGGCAACCGTATGCATGTGGGCAGCATACCCGAGCCCCACAGCTCCTTTTCATTCGTCAGCTACGGCCTGGTCATGGTAGACCGGCAAGCCACGGATTCGGAAACGGCGCATCCTATGTATCTGCAGCCGTCCATGTACACGCAGCCAAGCCATGATGCCAGGGTGTTTGCCCGCCGTATCCTCCAGTGCATCCCGCATGCCCCGGTGGTGAAGAAGGCAACCGATCTGATGCATGCGGTGTACCGGCACTTCACGTACGATGGCGGTGCCACATCAGTCAAGACCACTGCGCGTGAGGCGTTCGGGCTTGCCGCCGGCGTCTGCCAGGACTACGCCCAGGTGCTGATCATGCTGTGCCGTTCGGAGGGCATACCGGCCCGGTACTGCGCTGGCTTGATGGAAGGGGAAGGCGCCACCCATGCCTGGGTCGAGGTATTCGATGGCGCGAATTGGATCGGCCTTGATCCCACGAACGACAAATCGGTGGACGAGAGCTACATAATCCTTTCCCGGGGCAGGGATTTCGAGGATTGCTCCATCGAGCGCGGGGTCCTGAACGGTGCGGGAACGCAGGTGCAGCACGTCAAGGCAACGGTAAGTAAAGAGGGCGGCGCCACCAGGTTCCAGGAGGATGCCCAGTAGCTCTTGTGGCCGCCTTAATGCGTTGCGGTTTCTTCAGGCTGTTCGGCTATAATCAACTGGTTACCCTGCAAACAAGGATGAAGAAAGGTCGCACCGTGGCCAACAGCTACAAGCAAACCATGAACCTGCCGCGCACCGACTTCGCGATGCGCGCGAATTTGCCCGAGAACGAACCTAAGCGCCTTCAGTACTGGAACGATATCGATATCTACTCCAAGGTGCTGGAGAAGAACAAGGACAACGAACCCTTCATCCTGCACGATGGCCCGCCGTACGCCAACGGCCCCATCCATATCGGCCATGCCTTCAACAAGATCCTGAAAGACTTCATCGTCAAGTACAAGTCCATGCGCGGCTACTACGCACCGTATGTACCCGGCTGGGACTGCCACGGCCTTCCTATCGAGAACAAGGTGGAAGAGCAGCTCGGTGAAGAGAAGATGGCCAAGATCGATACGGCGACCTTCCGCAAGATCTGCCGCGAGTATGCCACCAAGCAGCTCGATGGGCAGCGTGAGGGCTTCAAGCGCCTTGGCGTGCGCGGCGAGTGGGAAAATCCGTATCTTACCTACCTCCCCGAATACGAGGCAGGCAACATCGAGATCTTCAAGAAGCTCTACCTCGATGGCAGCGTGTACCGTGGCCGTAAGCCCATCCATTGGTGCAGCCATTGCCACACCGCCCTGGCCGAGGCGGAAATCGAATACAGCAACGAAGTGAGCCCTGCTATCTTCGTGCGCTTCGAGATGACCACTGTTCCTGCTGGGCTGGAGGCCTATGCGGGCAAGCTGGATGTGGCTATCTGGACCACCACGCCATGGACGCTTCCTGCCGATGCTTGCGTGATCCTCCATCCTGCTGCGGAATACGTTGCCGTTATAGTGGACGGCCGCGCCACCATCGTCGCTCGCGACTTGGTTGAGCGTTGCTGTGAGCGCTTTGGCTGGAAGAACGAGCTCGCCCTTAGCGCCGATGGTTCGGAGTGGTCCATGACCGGCACCGCCCTGGCCGGCAACGAGTACAAGCAGCCCATCTTCGGCGACCAGGGTGAGCTGGGCAAGTTCATCTATGCTGATTATGTCACGCTCGAGGACGGCACCGGCATCGTGCACGGTGCGCCTGGTCATGGCGTCGACGACTACAACGCCGGCATGAAGTTCGACATCCCGGTCATCATGCCAGTCGACGACGACGGGAAATTCTATGTGGGCGATACGTTCGGCTACGGTGGCCCTTGGGGCGGAATGGACGTGAACGAGGCCAACCCCGCCATCATTGAATGGCTCGATGAGCGTGGCATGCTCATCCTGCATGAGGACATCGACCACAGCTATCCTCATTGCTGGCGCTGCCATGAACCCGTCATCTTCCGTGCAACCACCCAATGGTTCGTTTCCATGGACAAGACCGGTATCCGCGAAAAGGCTTCCAAGGCAATCAAGGAGCAGGTGAACTGGTTCCCCGCCTGGGCTTCCAACCGCATTGGGGCCATGGTGGCCGACCGTCCCGATTGGTGCATTTCCCGCCAGCGTTTCTGGGGTGTGCCTATTCCTGTGTTCACCTGCGATTCCTGCGGTGAGACTGTTGCCACATCCGAAACGTTCGATGCCGTTATCGATCTCTTCAAGACCCAAGGCGCCGATGCCTGGTACAAGCTGGCTCCTGCTGACTTCCTGCCTGCCGACACTTGCTGCCCGAAGTGCGGCGCAGGCGTAGACCACCTGCAGTCCGACAAAGACGTGCTGGATGTTTGGTGGGAGTCTGGCGTGAGCCACACCTCGGTTTGCGAGGCGCGCGATTACCTGCAGCGTCCTGCCGATGTGTACCTTGAAGGCTCCGACCAGCATCGTGGCTGGTTCCAGTCCTCTCTGCTCACCAGCGTTGCCGCTTACGGCATCCCGCCGTACAAGAACGTCATCAGCTGCGGCTTCACCATGGACAAAGACGGCAAGAAGATGTCGAAGTCCCTGGGCAACACCATCGATCCCAACGAGGTGAACAAGAAGCTCGGCGCCGAGGTCCTTCGCATGTGGACGAGCTCGGTCGATTACAGCCAGGATGTCTCCATCGGCGACGAGATCCTTCAGCGCACTTCCGACACCTACCGTAAGTTCCGCAATACCTTCCGCTTCCTTCTTGGCAACATCGACGACTTCAACGATGCCACCGATGCGGTTGCCTGGGACGGCCTTGAGCCTATCGACCAATACATGATGGCCAAGACGGCGTCCATGCTGGAAGAGGTCACGAAGGCCTACGATGAGTACCGCTTCCATGGCGTGTACCGCGCTGCTTACGACTTCGTCAACGACCTTTCGAACGTCTACATGGACGTGGCCAAAGACCGCTTGTACTCCGAGGCCCCTGAAAGCCCGCGGCGACGTGCGGTCCAGACCGTTCTCATGAACATCCTTGAGGTGCTGGTTCGCGTTTTGGCCCCTGTCCTCACGTTCACTACGGAAGAGGTATGGCAGAACTACCCTGCCGCCATCCGTGATCGTCAGGGCCGTGAGGAATCTGTCCAACTTGCCGCGTGGCCTACGCGTGAAGGGTTCGTGCCTGCGCTTCCCGGCGACACTGCGAAGCTTCAGGCCGAATGGGAAACCATCATGGAGGTTCGTGATGTGGTCACCAAGGCGCTAGAGGACGCCCGTGGTTCTAAGGTGATCAAGAAGAGCCAAGAGGCTGCTGTGAAGGTCACGGTCCCTGCCGCTTCCCTTTCTGTGCTGAATGCATACGACGAAGAGGTATTCGAAGAGCTGTTCATCGTTGCCGGGGTGGAGTTCCTGGAGGGCTCTGAGCTTTCTTGCGAGGTTCTGGCCGCTCAGGGAGAGAAATGTCCGCGCTGCTGGAATTTCCGCGAGCTCGGCGGCAATGTTAACCATCCCTCTGTATGCCAGCGCTGCGGTGACGCCCTCGACGCCATCGGCTTTTCCGAAGAGGGGTAACTGCTCTTTGAAGCCCGCTCCCTCTGAAAACCAATCAGGTGCTGCCCTACGGGGCAGCACCTCTTTCCTGCGCAACCTTGCCCTGTTCATGGGTTGCGCCTCTTTGTGGTTCTTGATTGACCGGGTTACCAAGACACTGATAGACGGCGGATGGTCTGTCGGCGATGTTCTTGTTCCCGATATCGGCGGCTTGGTGCAAATCAACCTGGTCCACAACCGAGGAGTGGCCTGGGGCGCGTTTTCGGGCCAGATCCCGCTTATATCCGTTGTTACCGCCCTTATGTGCGTCGCCATCGCTGCGTTTGCCGCTTACAGCGCAAAGCATTACGGGAAGCTCGAGGCATTGGCGCTTGGCCTTTTGTTCGCTGGTGGGATCGGGAACCTATATGATCGCGTTGCTGTTGGGTATGTTGTTGATTTCATAACGCCGCTCTTCATCGATTTCCCAACCTTCAATGTGGCCGACATCGGCGTAACCTGCGGCATTGCCCTGTTGTTCGTTGCCCTTATCTCGCAGATGGTGAAAGAGGCCAATAGCGGGCATTTTGGCAAGGAGGAATGATCTATGGCCCGAAACCTATCCGTCACGGTTGCGGATAACTACGACAATATGCGCCTTGATTCGTTTCTTTACGAGTCGGGCTTGTACGAAAGCCGCAGCAAGGCTGTTAAGCAGATAGAGGCTGGTAAGGTTTTCGTGGGGGGAGCCGCGCCCACCAAGAAAACCATCGTTCATTCAGGGGACTTCATCGTTTACGAGGAATTCGAATCGAACGACCGCTTGTTCCTGGAGCCCCAGGACATCCCGCTCGATATCTATTACGAAGACGATGATCTTGCGGTTATCAACAAGCAAGCAGGCCTTATCTGCCACCCCTCTCCAGGCCATCCCGATGGGACGCTTTCGAATGCTTTGATCTACCGTTTCGGCAGGCAGAACCTGGCTCATATCCAGGGAGACGATCGCCCTGGCATCGTCCATCGGCTCGACGGGGACACGAGTGGGCTGATGCTCGTGGCCAAGAATGATGAAGTGGGCTACCAGTTGCAGGACGAGATTCGCTCCCGTAACGTGAATCGACGCTACCTGTGCTTGGTTCATGGGAACATCGCCAGCGACACGGGCCTCATCGATGCGCCTATATTCCGCTCCGACAAGGTCCGTACCCGGATGCAGGTTTCAGACAAGCCGCAGGCGCGATCTTCGGTCACCACCTTCAAAGTTCTCGAGCGTTTCGAGTCGTCCAATAAGGACAACGGCTTCAGCCTTATCGAATGCAAGCTGTACTCTGGCCGCACGCACCAGATCCGTGTGCATATGGAGTACATCCGGCATTGGTGCGTTGGCGATCCTATGTACGGCACACCTGGGAAGGCAGACAACTTAGGGCTCACCCGGCAGTTCCTGCATTCTTATTTCATCGAGTTCGAGCACCCTCGCACGGGTCAGCCTTTGAGTTTCTTGGCTCCTGTTCCAGCAGACCTTCAATGCACCCTTAACAAACTCTCTGAGCGGCGTATCGGGCTTACGGATTTCGGTAGGGAAGTGTTGGAGAATTACTGTTCCGAGGGACGTGGCGTCCTGTTGCCGGATGACTGTGAGCCCGGCCGGGTGGAATCGTTCAGCTTCTTGAAAGTTTAGGAAATTACCCCCTTTGCAATCATTGCTATTTGGGTTACTATAAGCAAGCTGCTTCGGAAGGAGCAACCAATTAGATCGGGTTGTGGCGCAGTTTGGTAGCGCACTTGACTGGGGGTCAAGGGGTCGCAGGTTCGAATCCTGTCAACCCGACCATCTAAATTCGAAACCACCGCTTGTCGGTGGTTTTATTCATTTCTGCCTTAAGCTCATGGCCCGCATGGAAACGGTTCCATGCGGGCCATGTTCATGAGCTTTGTCGGCTAGAGCAAAGCAGGCGCTTCTCTATTTGCGGATGCGCGTTATGCCGTGAACTTGTATTGCGGGATTATAGTTCCAGCGCCTTCGTGAGGATGATTTGGGCCAGCTGCGACTTCGGCGCAGGCTCTACATGCTCGATTCCGTTGGCACTAACAAGCCAGATCTCGTCGTCGTCTTTCCCGAAGGTCTTGTTTGCACCTACCTCGTTGGCAACGATCATATCGGCATTTTTCTTTGCAAGCTTCTTCTTGGCGTTCTCGATGACGTCGTTGGTTTCGGCAGCGAAGCCAATCACTGTTTGATTACTCTTGCTCTGTCCAAGTGTTTTCAGGATATCGGGGTTCTGCACAAGCTTGATCGAGCTTAGCTCCTCGTCGTTTATGCCTTTCTTCAGCTTCATTCCGGCAGGGGAGGCTGGCCGTACGTCGGCAACTGCAGCGGCAAAAAGGGCGATATCCACATCCAGGAAGGCGGCTGAAGCAGCTTCGAGCATGTCTTGCGCGCTTTCGACGTATTCCACGTTTACGCCTTCGGGTGCAGGCAGGGCAACCGGTCCGGAGACCAGCGTTACCTGCGCTCCGCGCTCAGCGGCTGCGGCGGCCAAGGCATAGCCGAACTTACCTGAAGAACGGTTGGTGAGGTATCGCACGGGGTCGATCGGCTCAACAGTAGGGCCGGCGGTTATCAACACGCGCTTTCCGAGATAATCTTTTCCTTGGTTGCTGTCGGCCGCCTGCAGAAGCCCTAGGCATGCTTCGACTATGTTCGCGGGATCGGCTAGGCGCCCTTTTCCCACATCACCACAGGCAAGGTATCCGGAAGCTGCTTCGACGAAATGGAAGCCACGCTCCTTAAGGGTGCGCATGTTTTCCTGGGTAGCAGCGTTTTCGTACATATGGACGTTCATCGCCGGTGCGACGAGCACGGGTGCCGTGGTGGCCAGCACGGTAGTGGAAAGAAGGTCGTCGGCAATGCCGTGCGCGGCCTTTGCCAGCATATTTGCCGTGCAAGGCGCCAGCAAGAGCAGGTCGGCCTCCTGGGCAAGCGATATGTGGTGAATGGGGTCGGATGGGTCGTCGAACAGGCCAACCGCAACGGGCTCGTGGGTGAGCGAGCGGAACGTGAGCGGATCGACGAAGTGGGTGGCATGATCGGTCATCACCACCTTGGCCCTTACCCCCGCCTTCTGAAGGCCGCGTATTATCTCGCAGGTTTTGTAGGCGGCAATGCAGCCGCTTATGCCGATGATGACGGTCTTCTGCGTTTCGTTACCCATTGGTCTTTTCTCCTTGGGTCGTTTGCTCGCTGGATGCTTCCGAGGGTTGCGTTTCCCCGCTGTCGCCTTCTATGGTGGTGCTGGATACAACCAAGGGCCCGTTCACGGTTGTGTCCTTCGGCAGGGCGAACGACAATACCACGGCAGAGAGGAATGTAAGCGCAACGCTGTTGCCGACGAAGATGTTCTGGATCAGCTCGGGGAAGGCAATGAAGATGTCGCTAACCTGAGTGAAGCCAATGCCAAGCGCCAGGGAAATGGCGGCGATGGTGATGTTCCGTTGGGTGAAGCCGGCGCTTGCGATCATCTGGAAGCCGGATAGCACGATGTTGCCGAACATCATAATGGTGCAGCCCCCGAGAACAGCGTCAGGAAGGGAGCTGAAGACTGCGCTGATAGCAGGCACGAAAGCCGCGATGACGAGGATCGCCGCTCCGCAGGCCAATGCGTTGCGGTTGACCACTTTCGTCATGGCGATAAGGCCGATGTTCTGGGCGAAGGTGGTCAAGGGGCTGCAACCGAAGCAGCCGGCTATTGAGCTGGTAAGGCCATCAGCGGAAACGGCGCCGCTGAACTCGCGTTCCGTGGGTACTCGATGGAATCCAATAGCCGCCAGCGCTGCGGTGTCGCCCAGCGTCTCGGCTGCGCTCACCAGATACAGTAAGGCAACAGCAATGACGGCGCCAGGCTGGAACTCCGGCGTGAAGGGCATGAACTGCGGAAGCGATAGCGGGGCTATGCCTTGGAATGCCGAGAAATCTACTTTGCCCATGAAAAGCGCAAGCACATATCCCACGCCAAGGCCGAACAGCACGGAAAGCTGTTTCTTGCTGCCTTTCGCCAGGCCTTGGAAAACCAGGCAGGCAACAAGCGATATGAAGCCGAGGATGAGGTTCTCCGGGCTACCGAAGTCTGCAGAACCCGAGCCCCCGCCGAAACTCTCGGCGCCAACCGAGAGCAGCGAAAACCCGATGGAGGTTACCACCACCGCCGAGACGATGGGTGTGATGAACCTTCTCCAGTATCTTGCGAACAGGCCCAACACACCTTCCATCAGTCCGCCGACGATAACCGCTCCGATGGCTGCGTTGTAGCCGTACATCGCAGCAATGCCGCAGAGCACGGTGACGAACGTGAAGCTCACGCCCATGACGATGGGCATCTTCGCTCCAATGCGCCATACGGCGAACAACTGCACGAAGGTACCGATGCCTGCCACAAGCATAGCGTTCTGGATGAGCATCGAAGTGGTGGTGGCATCGAAGCCTGCGGCGGCGGCGATGATCGCGATTGGGGCTAGGTTGGCAACGAACATGGCCAGCACATGCTGAATGCCGTAGGGCAGCGCGCGGGCTATGGAAATGCTGCCGTTGAATTCCTGGAGGTTCTTCTGGACCTCGGCATCTTCCATTGGCTGGTGCTTCTTCTTCATCGGAACGTGATCTTTCCCGTTTCAGGGTCCATTGCCTCGACGATGGCCAGCGATTCCAGCTGGTAGCCGCGCTGACGGAGCTTAGCGCCGCCTTCCTGGAAGCCCTTCTCTACCGCTATGCCGATTCCCTCGATGGTGGCGCCGGCGTCTTCGCAAACCTCGATAAGCCCGTTCATGGCGCAACCGTTGCCCATGAAGTCGTCTATGAGCAGCAGGTGGTCTTCGGGGCCAACGAACTTCTTCGACACGATGACATCGAAGACCTTGCCGTGGGTGAACGACTGCACCCGCGTGGCATAGACGGTTCCATCAAGGTTGATGCTCTGTGCCTTCTTCGCGAAAACGACAGGCACGTCGAATACCCGTGCAACGATGGCTGCGATCCCGATGCCCGATGCCTCTATG
>CAVDDI010000036.1:0-11804 GCA_963607675.1 bacterium
CATCAGTTCCTTGGCGTATCCCACCACGCCGCCAAAAGCCTCGCAGATGGCCTGATGGCCCAGGCACACGCCCAAGATGGGCACCTTGCCGGAAAGCTTCAGCGCCACTTCCTCGCAGATGCCCGCGTCGGCAGGACGGCCCGGCCCAGGCGAGAGGATGATGGCCTCGGGCTGCATCGCCTCAAGCTCTTCGACCGTCAGCGCATCGTTGCGAACCACCTTGATATCGGGATTCAGCTCGCCCACCAGCTGATACAGGTTGTAGGAGAAACTGTCGTAGTTGTCGATGAGGACGATCATGCCAAGCCCCCTTCTGCACACTGCAGCGCTTCCATGACGGCACGAGCCTTGTTGTAGCATTCGCGGTCTTCGTTTTCAGGGATGCTGTCGGCCACGATACCGGCGCCGGTCTGTACGCACACGCGGCCGTTCTTCTTGTAGGCCAAACGGATGCCGATGCAGGTATCCAGGTTGCCGGTAAGGTCCAGGTACCCGATGGCGCCACCGTATATGCCGCGCTTGGCGCCCTCCAGGTCTTGGATTATCTGGCAGGCACGCAGCTTCGGGGCGCCGGAAAGGGTCCCAGCCGGCAGGATGGAGTCCATCACATCGACCGCATCCTTGCCGTCGGCCAACTGGCCGGTAACGGTGGAACCGATGTGCATGATGCGGCTGAAGCGCAGGATGTTGCGGTACTCCTCGACCTTCACGGTGCCCAGCTTGCTTACGCGGCCCAGGTCGTTGCGGCCAAGGTCTACCAGCATGTCGTGCTCGGCGCGCTCCTTGTCATCGGCAAGCAGCTCCTCTTCCAAGGCACGGTCTTCCTCGGGCGTGGCGCCGCGGGGGCGCGATCCAGCCAACGGGTAGGTGAACAGCGTGCCGTCCTGCAGGCGGGCAAGCGTCTCGGGCGAAGCACCGGCGATCTCCACATCGTCGCTGGTGAAGTAGAACATGTACGGTGAGGGGTTCTGGCAGCGCAGCACCCGGTAGGTGTCGAACAGGCTGCCCTCGGCCGCCGCTGTGCGCGGGTTGGAGGGCACCACCTGGAAGATATCGCCCTCATGGATATGGTGCTTGGCGATGTTCACCATCTCGCAGAAGCGCTCAGTGGAGAATTGCGGCGTAAGAGGCTCCTTCATATGCAGCGGCGGGAACCCATGACGCTCTCCGTTGAACAGCAGCTGCTCCATCTCGTCGAGCTTCGCCTCGGCAGCTTCGTACGATGCGTCCACGTCATCGGCGCGAACGCCGGTGATGAGGATGATCTTCTGGCGGTAGTTGTCGAAGCAGATCACCTGGTCGAACAGCATGAGGTCCACGTCAAGGAAGTCCTCATGGGCCAGGTCGGGTCGGCGCAGGGTTGGCTCGGCGTACTTGATGTAGTCGTAGCTGAAGTACCCAACCAAGCCACCGGTGAAGGTAGGGAAACCCTCCATCTGCGGGCTCTTGTTCTGCGCGATGATGGCGCGGATGGCCTGCCCCGGATGCTCAACCTGCTGCGTTTCCACCACCGGTTCGCCATCCTCTACGTTGCGGCGCACGGTAAGCGCACCGTTCAAGCAGGTCAGCTCTACGGAAGGCTTGTAGCCCAAAAACGAGTAACGGCCCCAGCGCTGGTCGGCCTCGGCCGATTCCAGAAGGAAACAGTGGTTGCTGGCGTGGCGCAAAGCACGCATGGCCTCGATGGTGGTGATGCGGTCGGCATACAGCTCGCGCTTCACAGGAACGCGGCGAATGCCCTCCATCCCCGCCAGGCGGCGCACCTCCTCCAAGCTCGGCTGCAGCGATTCGGTACTGCGCATCGGTTCTGCCTTTCTCTTCAAAGGGAAGACAAAGAAAAAGCCCGCCCTTGACGTTAACTACGATCAAGGACGGGCTGTTAAGCTCGCGGTGCCACCTTGCTTCACGGTTTGACCCGTGCCCTTTGCGGATTACCTTCATAACCCCGGCAACTGACGTATGCCCTACGTTGCATCCTACTTGGCAGCCCTGCTGCGTTCGCATGCACCCTCAGCGGTCCATTTGGCGAGCGGCCTTTCCATCCGGATCCCAGCACCCCGGACTCTCTGTGCGCGCCTACTCGCTTTGACTTCCGCCTCAACGGTTTAGGTGAGCTCGCTTCCCTTTCGGGAATCGAACTGAGGCTATTTTGCTTCCGGTTGCAGCGGTTGTCAACGAGCTTTTTGGTATGTTTCGGCGATTTAACAGTGGCCGAAGCCAACGAACCTCACAGCAGAATGTGGCGAAACGCCTGTTCCAAGGGCTTTCCGGTCTCGTAGACGCCGAAACTGTGCGAACCGTCTTTGGGCAGGGAAAGGCTGCCCGGGTTGAACAGCCACAGGCCCGGCCTTGCCTGGCTGGGGCCGTTCACCTTCACATGGGTATGCCCGCACAGAAGAGCGCTGCCCTCAGGCAAGGTTGGCAGCGCCTCGACCGCCCCATCGATGCCGGGACCGTGCACATGGCCATGCGTCAGGAACAGCGTGCGCGGGCAGGAAACCTCGGAATCGACCAACGTGGAATAGTCGGCCATGCACGGGAAATCCAGCACCATCTGGTCTACCTCGGCATCGCAGTTGCCGCGCACTGCTATCACCTTTTCCGCCAAGGGGTTCAACAGCTCGATGACCCGCTTGGGACTGTATCCATCGGGCAGGTTGTTGCGGGGGCCGTGGTACAGGATATCGCCCAACAGCACTATGCGATCGGCCCCATCTTCGCGCGCCGCCTCAACGAAACGGCGGCACCATTCGGCAGAGCCATGGATATCGGATGCGATGAAGTACTTCATTTCGTCTCCTTGCGGTTCATGCGCGGAAAGCGGCGGGCGGGGCAAACGCGCTATTCGCGCCTGTTCACATCCCACTGCTCGGCAACGTAGAAGCGACGGCGGTTCTGGCAGCTGGTAAGCGTTACCCGACCGGCGTTCACCAAGTAGATAAGGTGCGCGAACGTCTCTCCCAGCGAATAGAACTTCTGGTCGATGGTCCAGCTATCCCAATCGGGGTGCTTCCACTTGGCATTGCGCGCGATGTCGATAAGGCTGGCGTGACCTGAGGCAACCAGTTGGTACAGCTCTTCCAGGCGGTTGGCATGGAAGCCCTTCAGGAAATCGACGCGCTCGGCAACGCCGGAAAACGGCGCCCCGTGGCCGGGCAGTATAAGGTCAACGTCCAGGTCGCGCACCTTGTCCAGGCTGGCCAGGAATTCCTTCAAGGCATCGTAACCGGTGATCCAGCTCATGATGGTGGGCGTGATGCGCTCCAGCACGTGGTCGCCCGCGATGAGCACCTTGAGCGTTGGCTCGTACAGGCAGATGTGCCAGTCGTCGTGCCCAGGCGTGGTTATGACCTGGAAACGGTAGTTGCCGTTGCGGTACACATCGCCATCGCCCAGGTAGAACAGGTCGGGCTGGTTCTTCGAGGGCACCAGCTCGGCGGAAACCTGGTAGGTGCTGGCATCGCGCTTCTGCATGCTGCGCTCGTCGTAGGTGTTCGGGCGCACCAGGTGGCTGATAAGCGGATTGTACACCGTGGACTGGATGTCCATGAGGTTGCGCACTTCCTGGAAGGAATGCATGTTGGCGTACACGCGCATCCACCGGCGCCAGATGCGGTCGAGGTTGCCCGTGTGGTCGGGGTGCGAATGGGTAAGCACGATCTCCACCGATTCCCAGTCGCGTCCCAGTTGGCGCAACGCCTGGTCCAAGGCCTGTTCGCACTCGGGTTCGTTCAGTCCGACATCGATGATGGTGGTCTTGTCTTCGCTCAGGATGAAATATGAGTTCAGGTACTCAAGCGGGTTGCCCGGCAAAGGAACCGGCACACGCCAGATGCGCGGGTGAACCTCTTCGATCTCCCCGTTGTTGTATTGATCAGCATAGCTGCCCATAGCTGCTCCCCTTGCAA
The DNA here is from genome assembly GCA_963607675.1 of bacterium. Classification (GTDB taxonomy): domain Bacteria; phylum Actinomycetota; class Coriobacteriia; order Coriobacteriales; family Eggerthellaceae; genus Anaerotardibacter. The sequence continues at coordinate 3,909 of CAVDDI010000036.1, forward strand.
ACCATCCCTGCAGATACCCTCAGCCTAGCGCATAATCAGCATATGAGGCGCTCGTTGCGGGAGGCGTTGGCGAATCGTAGATGGCTGGCCAATCCGCCAGCCGGAACGCTGCAGGATGGAGGGGCGAATGGCAAACGCAAGCAAAGGCTTTGGAAGCACTAGCGGCTCCTGTCGCGGCGACAACCCGCAATGCGACAGGGGGTCTTCTCGCGGTGCCGCCTCTTCACGCAGTGCTAGGCCCCGGAACGCGAGAGACCCCCGGCAAGCCAACGGGACCCTTGATGCCATCGCCCTGCCCGATGCGCATTGCCACGTTGCCTTCATGGAGCAACCTACTGCGTTCGCCGCACAGGCGAACGCAGGCCGAGCAGCCATACTCTCCGTCACGGTAACGCCCGAAGAGTTCCACGAAATGGGATGCGGTCACGCCGCCGGGCCGTCCCATGAAAGCGTTCGTACCGCGCTGGGATTGCACCCCTGGTGGGTGCCGGAAAGCGAAAAGGACCTTACCGCGCTTCTCATGGAGTTCGATGCCCAGCTGCCGAACGCTCCCCTCATCGGCGAGGTGGGCCTCGACTTCTCGAAGCGCCGCGAGCACACCCGCACCCAGCAGCTGCAGGCCTTCCGGCATATCGCCGATGCTGCGGCCGCCTGCAGTGCCCAAGCGCTCTCCCTTCACTGCGTAAACGCCTACCCCGAAGCTTTGCGCATACTGGAAGAGTCGGGCTGCGCCGAGCGGTGCCGCTGCATCTTCCATTGGTTCAGCGGCTCTTCACAGCAATTGGACCGTGCCGTAAAGCTGGGCTGCTGGTTTTCCGTGAGCGAGCGCATGCTGCAAACCAAACGAGGGCGGGCCTACGCAAAGGCCATCCCCTTAGGCCGACTGCTCTTGGAAACCGATGCACCCACGGCGCAGCAGCCCGAAGTGCACCACCCGGCAGTCGCCTACACCTTCGAAGAGCATCAGGCCAACCTGAAGCGAACGCTCTTGCTGCTTGCTTCGTTGCGCGGCTCCCACCCCAAGGATATCGCCATCGTCATCCGCGGCAATATCCAGAGCATCCTGGGCTAAGCGGCAAGCACGCGGGCGTATGATGGGACCATGGAAAACGCGCTTCTGACAGTAGCATCGTTCTGCGCCATCATCGCGCTTGGCTTCGTTGTTGCGCGAACCATGAAGCTGCCCGCAGGCTTCACCGACACGCTCTCGAAGATCGTGTTCCGCTTCACCCTGCCTGCCGCCATCTTCCACACCTTCGCCACCAGCGCGTTCGACGCCTCGTACCTTGCCCTGGCGGCTGTGGGGCTTGCCTGCGCCTTCGGGCCCTGGCTCATCGGCACGCTTGTCACCTGGCACGAAGACCGCAACCACCGCGTACTCATGATGATGAACATATCGGGCTTCAACATAGGCTGCTTCGTGCTGCCCTTCGCCCAAGCGCTGTTCCCGCCAGGCGCAGCGCTTATCGTGTGCCTGTTCGATGCAGGCAATGCGCTCATGATGAGCGGCGGGACCTATGCGTTCTCCAGCGCCATCCTGGACAAGGGAGGCACGAACCAGGAACGAGCGATGCTGGCGGCAAAGCGCCTGTTCTCATCGGTTCCGTTCGATTTGTACTGCATCCTCATCGTGGTGTTCCTGCTCGGCTTCACCGTGCCCGAGCCGGTTATCAAGTTCATAGAGCCGATATCTAACGCCAATGCCTTCCTGGCAATGTTCATGCTGGGGCTGATGGTGCAGTTCTCCCTTGGTGAAGGGAAGATAAGCCAGTTGGTGCGCCTGCTGGTGCTGCGCTTCCTGCTTGCTGCCGTCATGAGCGCCTTGGTGATGGCCTTCCTGCCCTTCGACCAGATGGTTCGCCTGGTTGTCGTCGCGCTGCTGTGGTCGCCCATGGGCGCGCTCGGCCCGGTGTATACCCTATGGGCCAAGGGCGATGTGGGCCTGGCGGGCTTCGCGAACGTCATCACCATCGTTGTGGGCGTCGTGGCAATGACCGCTGTCGCGCTATTCCTGATGTAAGCGTGCCAGCAGGTGCCAGTATAGGCGTGCCGGTAGGGACAGTCCCTCTTTAGCACACTAAAGCGATGCCTCACAAGAAAAGGCCCCGCAGCACGAAGCTGCGGAGCCTTGGTTTCGGTAAGTCCTTCCGAGTTAACCCCTCAATCAGGGAAAGGACCCGCCGAATACGTCTTCAGGCACCCTATCGCAACCAAGCCGAAGGGTCTACCCTTTCAAAAATGAGTTCACCCATCCCCTATCCGAGGCATTCGCCAGCAAGGAAGCGGCGGATCCTGACTGAAGCCTGCAACAGCAGCTGTGTAGCCAGGATCACGCGCAGCGTCGATGCCAGAGCGTAGCCTCGCAGGGCAACGCAACGAGCTTACTGCTCGGCCGGAACCACGATGGTGGGAACCACCAGATGGTTCAGCACGCCACAGGTGGTAGAGCCGAACAGCGCACGGCTCACCGCGGAACGGGCATGGGTGCCCAAAACCAGCATGCGGCAGTCCTTCGCGCATTCCATGAGAACCTGCGTGGGCGAAGGGCCGTTGATGGAATGGCCTTCCACCTTGACGTCAGGGTTGGACTCGTTGATGCCGGCAACGCGAGCATCCAGGTTGCGCTGGAACTGCTCGCCTACCGGAGCCAGGCCGCCGCCCATGAACTCTGCCGACTTCGAGAGCAACGTGGGGATGCCCCAAGCAGAAACAAGCTCAAGCGGTTGGCCCAGCGATTCTGCCAGATGCACGCCCAGCGCAACCGCGCCATCGCCCACTGCATCGTCGGGACCTACACCAACCACGATGCCCTCGCGCTCGCTTTCGGGGTCCCAGTCAACGGGGACAACCACCGTGGGAACGCTTGCGGAAACGGAAACGCGCAGGCCCTTGGCACCCCAAACCTTCTCTGCCACCGAGGAGCCACCATGATGAGATCCCATGACGATCATGTCGTGTGCCTCGGATGCGTTCACCAGCGCCTCAACGATATCGTCCTTCACGTACGACGCCTCTACGCGGATCTCGGGGTACTTCTCGTTGACGAACTTCTGGGCTTCGCCCAGCACATGATCCACCGCTTCGCGCAGAAGCTTCGTGTCGGACTTGGCCATGCGGTCGGATGCCGGGTCGATTACCGCCAGCAGCGCCAGGGAAGCGCCTTCCCTGTTGGCAAGGCGCGCCGCCCAACGAAGGGCCTTCTCGCCGCGCTCGGAGCCATCGATGCCCACCAAGATGCTATCCATAGTATTCATACCTCTTTCAACCTAGTGGAACATCGGGATCATGAGCCACAGCGCGAACAGCACCACGACGACGCACGCGGCGAAGCACACCACGGAAGCGAAGCGGATCAGGTAGTTCGGAGAGCCGTCGGCGCCTTCCGCCGAACCGCTCTTGGCCCAAAGGCGCAGGCCCGACGAATACATGATGCCGATACCGCCAGCGATGCACACAGCAACCACCAGCACGGTCACAAAATTCATGACTTCTTGCATTTGATTCCCCTTCCTTACGCAGCTGCCGTGGCGGTTGCAGCCTTGGCGTTGAGCTTGACTTCGGAGCTTTCGTTGACGTTGAGCGAGTTAACCGGGTTGCGGCGGCTCAAACGGAAGATGACGAGCGCGGCGACAACGGCGATGACGGCAACGGCCAGTGTGCCCCATACGTTGATCTTGGCCACGGCACAGGCGGCTGCGCCGATGATGCCAGCTGCCGGGAACGTCACCAACCAGGCAACGAGCATGCGCGCCGCTACCATCCAGTTGACCTCATTGCCCTTCTTGCCCAGGCCGGAACCGATGATGGAACCGGAGCACACCTGCGTGGTGGAAAGGGCGAAGCCCAGATGGGAGGAAACCAAGATGGTGGTTGCAGAGGCAGCCTCGGCGGCGAAGCCCTGCGGGGTGGAGATCTCGGTCAGGCCCTTGCCCAGGGTGCGGATAACGCGCCAGCCACCCATGTAGGTGCCCAATGCAATGGCAAGGCCGCATGCGGCGATGACCCAAAGCTGCGGGCCGGTGCCAGAAGGCTGGATGCCAACGGCGATGAGCGTAAGGGTGATGATGCCCATGGTCTTCTGAGCGTCATTGGTGCCATGCGAAAGGGCCACCAGGCAAGCCGTGATGGTCTGGCCATGGCGGAAGCCGTTCTCAACGTACTTCTCGTCCAGCTTGCGCACGATTGTGTATATCAGTTTCACCGCTATGAACGCTGCCAGGCCGGCCACGATCGGGGAAACCAGGGCCGGGATCAGGACCTTGGCGACAACCGCGCCGAAGTTCACGCCCTCAACGCCAGCACCCACGATAACGGCGCCCACCAGGCCACCGAACAGCGCATGGGAGGAACTGGAGGGCAGGCCAACCAGCCAGGTCATGAGGTTCCACAGGATAGCGCCCACCAGGCCGGCGAATATGAATTCCGCCCCAATGGTTACCTGCTGTTCGTTGATGATGCCACCGGAAATGGTCTTTGCAACCTCGGTGGAAAGGAATGCGCCGATAAGGTTCAGCGTGCCCGCTGCGATTACGGCGGTCTTGGGCTTCAATGCGCCCGTTGCGATCGAGGTTGCCATGGCATTTGCCGTGTCATGGAACCCATTGGTGAAGTCGAATGTCAGCGCCACGGCGATAACCAGGCCGACGACAACAAGAGTCGCGATATCCATGCTTCCTTCTGTTCCTCCTTAGAAACATCTACTACTTCGCGCAGTTTTGCGCATCAGCGGAGCAGAAAGATGCGTGGCGCCCAGGCCCGTCCTGGGCAATTTCCTACGTATTCCGATACACATCCAGCTCTAATGCCGACTGCGACAGATTACGCTTGAAAATGTAAAACGGATGTTAAGCGGGGTTAAGCTTACGTAAGCTTATCGAACCCTACGTTTCCCCAGGTCAGACACGGTATATATGCCGATAATGATCACTGCCGCGGCAATGAGCATCGCAAGCAGCGCAACATAGGAAACAAGGTAGGTGCCGAACGCCTCGGTAAGGAAGCCGGGGAGGAATGTGAAGATGAAGCCGCCGAGCGCATAGCAGATCTGGAAGTTCTTGATGGTCTTCACCTCACTGCCTTTAGGGGAAAGCTCGATGCTCCACACAGAGATGCCCACCGTTCCCAGGCTCAAGCCCAAGCCGTACAGGAACACGCCTATGCCCGCCAGCCCGGTGCTGCCCATGTCGGTTAGGCAGATAAGCGCCAGGCCAACGATGAACAAAACGAAGAAGAGAGCCGAGCCGTTGCGCGTGCCGATGCGATCGAACACCAGCCCGCTTGCCAGCTTGGAAACGGTGAGGCAACCGCCGCACAGCGCCACCAGAGAGGCAGCCGCTTCGGTAGTGAAGCCCTCGGACGTGAAAAGCACCGCAAGGTAGTTCGTGCCGCCGACGGAGATGCAGCCGATGATAACCATGGCAAGCAGCACCAGGGGCATAGCCGCATGCGGAACATCGCGGCTCTGGCGCACATGTTTCTTCGCCGGCTTGCCGCCCTTCGGCTTTTCCGGCTCCACATACGGCGCAAGCCCCATATCCTCGGGGAAGTTGCGCAAGAGGGCGAACACCAAAAGCCCCAGCGCCAAGGCAAGCACGGCCTCGAACGCGAAGGCGCAGGAAAGCTGCGATGAGCCGATGATCCCCACCACCAGGTTCGGCAGGATAACCGCCGCCACGCCCGAGCCAACGGCTGCCACGCCTGCGACCGTTGCAACGTTGGTCTCGAACCAGCGGTTTATGAGCATGGTGGAGGCTATCATGCCACCCAAACCGTAGCCCAAACCGGTGAACGCCGAGGCAATGCACAGGCCCAGGAAACTATCGCTGTTCAGCGCGTACAGGGCAAACCCCGCCGCCACGAACATCGATGCAACGAATGCCCCCAGGCGGCAGTTCAGCCACGCGTAATAACGTGCCACGAAGAACATGGCAACAAGGGAAACGAACGTGCGCACCGAGATGATGATAGACCCGCCGGAATGCCCCACTCCCGGTATCTCCACCAAGTACGGCTGGTACACGGAAAACGAGGTGGAGGGCAGGCCGATGTTGGTGAACAGGATAAGGAAGCAGCACAGGGCGATGACCTTCTCGTAGTGGCGCTTAACCTTTTCGATCACCGGATACCACCCCGTCTTTCCTTCTTCATGATGCCGCCGCCCAGCACAGCCAAGGGCAGCTCAGGCAACAAGTTGCCCCGTGGGCATACGCCGCGCCCGGGCAAACAAAGAGCCCGCCTACCTGGCGGGCTTCAGCTCGTTCATACAGAAGGATAGCAGTCTGCTGCGAATGCAAGGGCTGTTTCGCGGTTCTTTGCGCCTTGCGCACATTATCTTCGGTGGGAAAGCAAAGAAGCGCCTTGCCCACTTGCGGTCAAGCAGCCTCAATAGCGAAGTTGGCAATGGGAAAACGGGCGCCGATTGCCTTAGGCAACGTTGGCGTTGGGGATTACCTGAATGCGGTTCAGCTGGTCCATGGTGTGGGCGTCTACCCCGATGCCGGCGGCACCGTTGCGCACCTTCGTCACGTAATCCTCGCGGAACGACCAGTCCTTGAACGGGCCGCGCAGGGAAAGGTAGATCAGGGCTTCAAGCGTGTAGGCATCGTAGGCTTCGGGATCGTAGTCGTTGAAGCCGAAGGCGTTGCAGATAACCATGTCCTGGGTGTGGTTGCCGGCATACTGCACCTCGACGAAGGTCTTCTCGTAGCAATGAGAGGAAACTCCCTCGAAGCCGTCCATCTTCGACTCGTTGGCACCGCTCAAGTCCCAAAGGGCGCCCTGCACGTGCTTACCGGCCGCAGGAATAACCGTGGCAAAGCCCGCGGCGTCCATCTTAAGCTCGTAGTTGGGGAGCGTGGCAACTCCCAAGTACTCGGCGCCCGGGCAGCGGAACGCCATCTGGTCGAAGTCCATGTTTGATCCGTATGCGAAGTAAAGCTTGTGCATGACTGAAAGTATGCCGCCCACAACGCCCCCGCGGAACCCCGCCATTGCGCATAGCCAGCCATAAAGACCGGCCTATAGCAAAGGAAACCCCATGGGCACCCAAGATTGACCTCTCCCGTTTTCGCAGGTCAACAGAGGTGCCATAAGTCCCCTGCCCCGAAAGCGAGGAAGCGCCCAGGGCGGCTGCCCCGGGCGCTTCCGTATTCAGGCATGTCGGTGATTTCGCAACTGCCTTAAGAAACCAGGTTCTGGGTGCTCCCCTTCAGATACGAGGCAACGTTGTTGGCAACGATCATGGCGCGCTTCACCATGGCCTGCTTGGAGGCAAAGGCCACATGAGGGGTTACCACGGTGTTCCTGCTGTTCAAGAGCGGATGCTCCGCCGGGAAAGGCGGCTCCATCTCAAGCACGTCGATGCCGGCGCCGGCGATGCGGCCCTCGTTCAGTGCGGCGGCAAGCGCCTCGGAATCGACGATGGGGCCGCGTGCGCAGTTTATGAGCACTGCGTCTTCCTGCATAAGGGCAAGCTGCTCAGCGCCGATCATGCCGGTGGTCTCGGGGGTCTGGGGGACATGGATGCTTACCACATCCGATATGCGCAGCAGCTCGTCAAGCTCCACGAAGCGCACGCCCGGGATGTCCTTCTTGGTACGTGAATAGCACACCACTTCGCAGCCGAAGGCCTGGGCAATGCGCATCACGCGTGTGCCGATGGCGCCGGCGCCGATAACGCCGAAGCAGCGCCCTTCCAGCTCGTAGCCCACCAGGCCTTCCTTGGTGCCACCCTGCCGCACGATGGAGTTCAGGGTAGAGATGCTGCGGCACACGTCCAGCAACAGGCCGAACACCAGATCGGCAACCGCCACCGTTGAGTATCCGGCGCAGTTGGAAACCTGGATGCCGTGCTCGCGGCAGTAGTCAAGGTTAACCTCGTTTTGTATGAGCTGGTTG
>CAVDDI010000037.1:0-11772 GCA_963607675.1 bacterium
CTATCAGGCAGCGAGGATAGGGCATCGACGTCTGCGCACACCATAAGCGGCTGGCAGAAGGTGCCGACCAGGTTCTTCCCCGCCTCGAGGTTGATTGCCGTCTTGCCCCCAACGGAGGAATCCACCATGGAGAGCAAAGTGGTGGGAACCTGCACGATGCGCAGACCGCGCATGAATGTGGAACCAGTGAACCCAGCAAGGTCGCCCACAACACCGCCGCCAAGCGCCACGACCAACGAGTCGCGGGAAAGGCCGCACTGTGCCATAGCCGACCAGATCTCCGCGGCGCATTCGGTTGATTTAGCGGTTTCGCCAGAAGGGACGGTAATGACTGAAACCGAGTACCCCTGGGCTTCAAGGGATGCTTTGGCAACCTGCAGGTAGCGGGATGCAACCTCGGAATCGGTGATGACCAAGGCACGGGGGTTGGAATCCAGCTTGCGAAGCTCTTGCCCCAACGAAGCCATGCACCCCGAGCCGACGATCACGTCATAGGGGGTTTCGCCGGGGATATCGACGACGATCCTGGCCACAGCCTTACGCCTGCTTCACCATGACGCCTGCCTCAAGGAGGCGATCAACCACTTCATCGGCGACTTCGCGGATGCTGCGGCCCTCGGTTTCCACCGCGACATCGGCAGCGGCCTCGTACTGGGGCTCGCGCTCCACGATGGTCTTGCGGGCGGTGTCGAGGTTCTTGAACATCGGACGCGAATCGGTGTTGGGGATTCGCGCAGCAGCCCCGTCTGCCGAGACCTTGAGGTACACGACGAAACCAGATTCCTTCATGATCTGGGCGTTCTCGGGGCGCTTGGTGACAACTCCGCCTCCACAGCCGATAAGGCGAGGAGAGCGGCCGGCCAAGTCGCGCAGCACATCGGTCTCGATATCGCGGAATGCCTCTTCCCCATCATCGGCGAAGATGTCCGCGATGATGCGGTCTTCGCGCAGCTCGAGGTACTCGTCGGCATCTATCGAGGCAACGCCGCAGGTAACGGCGATCTGCTGGGAGATGCTCGTCTTCCCGGCGCCCATGAAACCGATGAAGAAAACGGGCTTGGTGAGATAGTACTTGCCAGCATGGCGGACGGGCTGATCGGTCATGTTCATATGCTCCTTGAATGCAGAGAGGGATATTGAGGCGGATCGGGGCGCTTTGGGCGCGCGGGCCGCTAGCGGGACATGGTCTTGATGCGCTCGCGGTAGTTCGCGATGTTGGCCTTGATGTCGGTCATGTTGTCGGAGCCGAACTTGGAAAGGTACGCATCAGCGAGCACAAGCGCAACCTCGCTTTCCGCAACCACAGCGGCAGCGGGAACGGCACAGGTGTCGCTGCGCTCCTTGGAAGCTTCCGCAACCTCGAGCGTATCGAGGTTCACCGTGCTCAGCGGCGTAGTGAGCGTGGCGATGGGCTTCATGCCGACGGTGACGACCAGCGGCATGCCGGTTGTCATGCCGCCTTCCAAGCCGCCGGCGTTGTTCGAGGTGCGGATGAACCCCTTCGCCTCGTCGAGGACGATCTCGTCATGGACTTGACTGCCTGGACGACGGGTGGTCTCGAAGCCCAAGCCGAACTCGACTCCCTTGATGGCGGGGATGGAGAAGATGGCACCGCCCAACTTGGAGGTAAGGCGGTCGGTAGGCGTGGCATAACCGCCAACGGCGGGAAGCAAGCCGGTGACCACAACGCGGAAGATGCCACCCAGCGTGTCGCCGCTGGCCTTCGCCTCATCGATGGCGGCCATCATGCGCTCCGAGGCCTCCGCATCCGGGCAGCGCACCTCGCTGGTCTCGATATCAAGGGGCGAATAGGAAACCGCATCGAGCATAGGGTCTTCCTCGGCCATGAAGGCATCGCCGATGGAAACGACGTAGGACTTGATCTCTACCCCAAGTTCCGCCAAGAACTCGCGGGCAATACCCGAAGCGGCAACGCGCATGGTGGTTTCACGGGCGCTGGTACGCTCGAGGATGTTGCGGCAGTCGTCCATGTCGTTGCGCAGAACGCCAAGCAGGTCGGCATGGCCGGGGCGAGGTGTGACCTCGCGAACCAGGTCCTTCGGGGCCTCTCCGAACACGGACATGCGCTCGGTCCAGTTCGCCCAGTCCCGATTGGCAACCGTGAGGGTGACGGGAGAGCCGATGGTCTTGCCGAAACGCACACCCGATGTTATCGAGACCGTGTCCTTCTCGATTGCCTGGCGTCCACCGCGGCCGTAACCGCTTTGCCTACGGGCAAGATCGGAGTTGATGCCCTTTTCGGAGATGGACAGCCCCGCAGGAACACCGGAGACGATGGCCGTGAGACTGGGGCCATGGCTTTCACCCGCTGTGATGTATTGCATGATGCCTTACCTTGATTGGTGTTGGTAGTAACGGTTTACGATTCTACCAAAAAGGCCAGCCACTCCACCGAAATAAAGCAAGCGCGCACCTGAGCGGCATCGGTTAGAACCTGCCGCTGGAAAAACCCACTAAAAGCTCTGCGCAATCGGCGCCCCAAGCGCGCATGACCTCTTCGGCAGATACGAAATCGCATAATGCAGTCCTTGCCTGCCGCGGAAAGGGAAGGTCGGCCCGATCCCACAGGCTGCATACTATCTGCCCTTCACGCAATGGAAGGCTCGCCGTTGAAAGGTCGGCGTCGACCGCCAGGACAACGTCTGCCTGCCGGATATGCGACGCAGATGCCAACGTGCCGCAAAGGAACCGCGCGTTGTCGAAGGCGCGGACGGCGGAAAGATGGCCTTCCCGCGCTTGGTCGGCATCGATGATCTGGGTCTTCTGCTCATCGAACGACCGCAGGAACGCCGCAAGGCCCGCATGCGTTCGCTCCTTGCTGTTACCCAGCAGCGTTATCTGCGAAACACCCGCTCGCGCAAGTTCGTAGGCAGCATCGAGCGCCGAGCTTCCCGAGCCCAAAACCACTGCACAGGAGCCGTACAACGGCAAGAAGGTTCGCTCGATGAGGTCGACGGCGCTTCGCGATAGCTGGCTTAGGGCCAAGCTGCCCCGCTCACCGCGATAGAGGACATCGGCACCTTGGGTGAGCCGTGCCGAGGCCCCATGCAGTTCGCCTTCGGTGAAGGCCAAGGACCTGAACGGGTAGGAAACCGCATAGGCATGGGTTCGCGTGGCCGGCAGCAGCGCCTTGGCCTCGGTTGCGGACTTGCAGGATTCCACCACCACGTTCCACACCGCCGTCTTTTCCATGAAAGAGCGCCGGAACACCTTGGCAAGATCGTAGGTTCCCGGGGTTGCTAAGAACGTGAGGTTTCGCATGCGCCAACCCCCTCTGGCTCATGGTCGGAGATAAAGGCCCGCTCTATGCTGCGGAGGAGCATGGTGTGCTTAAGGTCCTCTTCAACCAACGGACACACCAAATAGGCGCACAATCCTACAAGGTGCGCACCCACCACATCGGTGGAAAGCTGGTCCCCTACCATCACCGTATGCTTCCGCGAGGCGCCGACCTTGCGCAAAGCCAGCAAGAAACCGTGCGGAAGGGGCTTGCACGCTTTAGCGACCACCGGTATGCCCAGCTCAGCCGCTATCTCGAAGACCGAGCTATGCCAGTTGTTGGAAAGGAAGCACAGACGAACCCCCTGCTGCCTCAAACGCTCGATCCACAGGCGCACATCTTTGGGAACCTGGTGGTCGGCGCGCGAGACAATGGTGTTGTCCACATCGAGCAGGACATGCGTGAACCCACAGCCAAGGATGTCGGCTTTTACATCTATGGCGCTTGTGCGCGCGAAATACCTATCGGGATGCACGAGCGACATGGCTTGCTCCTGCCATCAGGAATGGTTCGCTATGGTTTGCTGATGCTGTTCGTAGGTCTTGTCGAAGAAGTAGTCGACCCCGCCCTGATCGTTGGTCCAGAAACTGAAGAAGTAGTAGTCGCCGAAGTTGGCTTCAGGGTTGCACACCGCCTGCAGGGACTCGATCGATGGGCTGCAGATAGGGGTCGGCGGCAAGCCCTTGGTAACCCGGGTATTGTAAGGGCTGTTAGTGGTCCAGTCGTAGGAATCCAGGTTGTCACCCACCTCATAGGCCGTGGTGGCATCGCTTCCCAGGAAGCCATACGAAGGGCTGCCGGTGTTGGAAAGGCGGTTGTAGAACACGGCAGCAACCTTGGAGCGGGTTTCATCGGTTGCCTCCTTCTCCACGATGGAGGCAAGGATGAGCGCCTGATACTCGGAAAGCCCCTGGCTGCGCGGGTAAGAGTAATCGAGCACGGAAACCTCGGTTTGGTACTGATCGAGCATCTGACGCACCACGGCATCGGCAGTGCCGTCTACCAGCACCTCATAGGTCTTAGGGAAAAGGAACCCTTCCAAGGAATTGGTTCCCACCGATTTGAGGAACGGGCACGAAGAGGCGTATACCGAAGCGTCCGAAGCGGCTTCCTTGAAGTCGTCTGCGCTGATGGAACCGTTGTAGGCATCCTGGACAACTTGTGCAATGGAATCGAGCTTGGCCCCTTCCGAGACCACCACGCCAGACTGCGTGCTGGACGGGCCCGCCACCAACACGTCCACCAGTTCGTCGTAGCCCATCCCGCCAGTAAGGGAGTAGACGCCTGACTTCAAGGAAGAAGCGGCCCCTTTGGCGTTAACCGCCGAGGTGAATTCACCCCTACGGACTATAAGGCCCGCATCGTAGAGCGTATCTGCGATAGCGGGCAACGTGGAGCCTTCGGATATCTGAACCGTGACCTTCTGCCCATCGGGGGCCAAATGGTCGTTTGAGGCTTCGGCGCAACTGGTACCCACAAAAAGGGCGATGACCACGATGACGATGATCGCGGCAACCGCACCGGCGACCGCATAAGGCACCTTGGATTTCCTCGGGCGTATGGCCGACGTGTCGTAGGTGCGGAACTCGCGTTCGCCCCTAGCATGGGCAGCGCGGGCAGCATGGGTTGATTTCCGGGAATACGTTACCTTCCGGGGAGTCATGGGATCACCTTTCAGTAGACGCCTTCTGACGCTTGTCCAACCAAGACTGGAGGAACAGCGACGCAGCGACCATATCGACTTTACCGCGCATATCGCGCTCGCTTAAGCCCTCTTCGCGCAGCACTCGCTTCGCTTCCGAAGAGCTCAGGCGCTCATCCGAGAACTCCAGGGGCAACCCAAGCGACTTCGCAACCTGTTGGGCGACTTCGCGGATGGACTGGGCCTGGGGGCCCTTCTGCCCGCTGAGCGTCAGCGGCAGGCCGCTGACGATAAGCTCCGGCTCCCAATCTTCGCACAGACGGCGAAAGCTTGGGGCGTTGGAGCGCACTTCATCGGTGGGCAGCACACACAAAGGCGTGGCCACCCGTTCCTGCGGATCGCTGATGGCGATCCCGCAGCGAACCTTGCCGATATCCAGTGCCATAACCCTCAAATGAGAACCCTACCTATCCGTGGCGGCCGACCTACGAGAAGAGCTTACGCGCAGCTTCAAGCGCAGCGTCGAGGCCGGCAACGTCCTTGCCGCCAGCCTGAGCCATCGTGGGCTTTCCGCCGCCGCCGCCCTTGATCTCCTTGGAGATGGACTTGATCACATTGCCCGCATTGAAGCCCTTGGAAACGGCCAGGTCGGTGCCAGCAGCAAGAAGGATGGGCGTGCCCTGGTTGTCGGAGGCAAGGACGCACGCACCCGACTCGGGAAGGCGGCCGCGAACGATATCCCAGAAGTTGCGCATACCACCGGCATCCACCCCGTCCTTGCGGTAGATGAACACGGAGACCCCGTTGGCTTCCACCGTGTAGGCATCGAGCGTTTCGGGCAAGCTGCCGCCTGCCATGGCGGCCTTGTTCGCCTTACGCTTGGAGTTGAGCTCGCGCAGCTGGGCGATGTTGCCCTCCACGCGTGCGGTTACATCGGAGGCGGGGACGCGGAGGATGGATGAGAGCTCCTTCACCTGGGCCTCGAAGCGGTTCAGGTACTCGAGCGCCTCGTAGCTGGTGACGGCCTCGATGCGGCGGAGGTTGGACCCAACGCTGCTCTCGGAGACGATCTTCACCAGGCCTATTTCCGCCGTGTTGGAAACATGGCAGCCACCGCAAAGCTCACGGGAGGAATCGCCGACCTCTACCACGCGCACCGTGTCACCGTACTTCTCGCCGAACAGCGCGGTAACGCCGGCTTCGCGGGCCTTGGAGAGGGAGGTTTCGAAGATATGGGTGGAGATTGCCTGCATGACAACGTCGTTGGCTATCCTCTCCACTTCCTTGATTTGCTGCGGGGTTACCGCCTCGAAGTGGGTGAAGTCGAAGCGGAGGCGCTCGGGTCCGACATAACTGCCCGCCTGCTTGACATGGGCGCCGAGCACCTGGCGTAGGGATGCATGCAGGATATGGGTGCAGGTGTGGTTGCGGGAGATGCGCGCACGGCGTGCGCCATCGACCTTGGCGCCCACGGGGGTACCGACGGAAACGCTGCCGGAGATGACCTTGACCTTATGCACGACCAGGCCCTTTTCAGGGGCCTTGGTGTCTACCACCTCAAGGACGGCCTGGTCTCCCACCAGATGGCCGGTATCCCCTACTTCGCCGCCCATCTCGGCGTAGAACGGGGTCACGTCCAAGACGACCTCCGCCTCATCGCCTGCCTCGATCTTCGAGGCACGGGATCCGTCTTTCACCAAGGCAGTGATCTTGGAGTCGGAGGTAAGGCGCGAATAGCCGATGAACTCAGTAGCGCCAAGTTCCTTCAGGAGCTCTGCGTGGATGCCTCCGTACGTGCTCCATGCAGCCTCGGCATCTTTGACGTTTGCGGCGCGGGCGCGTTCGCGCTGCTCTTCCATGCAACGGGCGAACTCATCCTCGTCGATGCGGAAACCGCGCTCTTCGCAGATCTCCTTGGTGATCTCGACCGGGAACCCGTAGGTATCATGAAGGACGAAGGCGGTGGAGCCGGAAAGCACGCTGCCGTCGATCTTGGAAAGCTCTTCATCGAGATAGGCTTGGCCCTGTCGAAGCGTGGCGCCGAAGCGCTCTTCCTCGGAGAGCACCGCACGCTTGATAAGCTCCTCGTTCTCGACGAGCTCGGGATACACATCGCCCATCAGCTCGATGATCTTGTCGATGTAGTTTTCCAGGAAAGCTCCCTCGATACCAAGGGAATGGCCCTTCATCACCGCACGGCGCAGAAGGCGGCGGAGCACATAGCCGCGCCCCTCGTTGGAGGGAAGGATGCCATCGGCGATCATGAAAGTGACCGAACGGCTGTGGTCGGCCATGATACGGAGGCTGGTATCGACCGGGCCGCCGTTGCCGTACTCCTTGCCGCAGAGGGTTTCGCCGACAGAGACCAGGCTGCGAAGCACGTCGGTATCGTAGTTGTTGGTAACCCCCTGCATGATGGCGGCAATGCGCTCAAGGCCCATGCCGGTATCGATGTTCTTGGTCTGAAGAGGGGCAAGCGTGCCGTCTTCCTGGCCGTCGTACTGGGTGAACACGCAGTTCCAGTACTCGAGGTAACGGTCACAGTCGCATCCGGGCTTGCAGTCGGGGCTACCGCAGCCAACCTCTGGGCCCTGGTCGAAGTAGATCTCGGAGCAGGGGCCGCACGGACCGGTTGGCCCTGCACGCCAAAAGTTGTCTTCCTCGCCGAGCCTGGAGATATGGTCTTCGGGGACGCCGAGGCCCTTCCAGATCTCGATGGTCTCGTCGTCATCCTCGAAAACGGTGAAGTAGAGCTTTTCCGCAGGAAGGCCGAGCACCTGGGTTGAGAACTCGTATGCCCAGGCGCACATCTCGCTTTTGAAGTACTTGCCGAAGCTGAAGTTGCCCAGCATCTCGAAGAAGCTCAGGTGGCGGGCATCGCCGATGTTCTCGATGTCGTTGGTGCGGACGCACTTCTGAACCGTGGTAGTTCCGATATAGCGCTTGTCAAGCTCTTTCTGATGAAGGAAATAGGGCTTGAACTGAACCATGCCGGCACTGGTGAGGAGCAGCGAAGGATCGTCGGGGATAAGGGAAGACGAGGGCATGCGCTTGCAGCCCTTGTCCTCGAAGAACTTCAGGTACTTCTCACGGATTTCAGCAGTAGTCATGTACTTCATGCGGTAGTTGTCCTCTTCGGTTACGTGTTAGCGTGTTGGCGCGCTTATGCAAAAGCCGATTCTATCATTTTCCTTGGTGCAAACCATGCCGCTTTACCTCAGCAGCAGAAAAGCCGCCCGTGGCGTCGACAAGCGGATCGGGGGCGCCCTGGGGGCTGTCACCCTTGAATATGACGCCATCCGGCGCAACGATGGAGCGGCCGGTGCGCTTCTCGAAGTAGTACACGAACAGCGATTTCGCAGCAGCAACGGCGGGGATGGATGCAAGCATGCCCACTATGTTGCCCATGAAGCCGCCCACGGCGAATCCAAGTGCAGAGCCTATCATCAAGGCCATGATGACCAGGGCGGGATGGATGTCCACCGAATTGCCCATGATCTTGGGCGATATGAAGGTGTAGATAACCTGCTGCACAATAATCGTGTACACAAGGGCAAACAGCGCAACAATCGGGCTCACGAACACGCCCACCAGTGCGGCCATCGCACCGCCGAGCCAGGGACCCACAACCGGGATGATGTTCAGCAAACCGGTGATGACGGCAAGGGCGGCGGCGCTGGGAATGCCCATTATGGCAAACCCTATGCCGCAGCCGGCGCCGATGAGCAGGCACTGCACCAAGGTGCCCTTGATGTAACCGCCCATGACGCGTGTGCCCGTAAGGTAAATGATGTTGAGGTCGTCGTGGAAGCGAGGACCGAACAACCGCTTGATCTCAGCGCCCATGGAGGGCAGCTCCATGAGCACCCAATAGGCAACCACAAGCGAGAAGCCGATGACCAAAGCAGAGGTCGCAACGCCCGAACCGAAGCCCACGACGCCTTCCGCGCTGGCAGATGCCATGCCGGAGAACCACGCCCCCACGCTGGAGAGCGCATCGTTCAACCATCCATTGATGCGTTCATCCTGCAGCAGATAGGCATACTGGCCGTAGAGCTCGTTCCAGGAGTCCCTGACAGAGGAGATCTGGTTGGCGAACGTCTGCAGCAAGGAGGTGAACTGGTCGCCGATGCCCATAGCAGGGGAAAGAAGCAGCCACCCCATCAAGAACAGGACGGCGATCATCAGCACATATGCCAAAAGAGTGCCCCATGCGCGCGGAACGCCCTTCTTATCAAGGTAGTTCACCGGCCCACGCAGGCAGAACACGATGATGGTGGTCCACACGATGATGCCCATCGGGGTGGCAAGCAGGTTGAGCACCCTGCCCAACAGATAAAGCAAGGCGCATAGGACCACGATGTAGACGCCCGAGTACAGGCGTCGGCGGGATTTAAGGGTTTTGAGCTCCTCTTGGCGGAGCTCCTCGTCTTCGGGGTAAGAGCCGGAAACAGACATCGAAGAAGCGCTCTCCTACATTCCCTGGGCAGATTCGGAATCGTGCGTGATCTGAGCGGAGAAGGCGTCTTTCAGGTTGGAGGACATGCCGTTTGCCTGAGCCGCAGCCTCATCGCGAGCGGCGGCGGCCTCGGCTGCCTCGGCACGCTTCACGTCGTTGCGGGCCTGCACGTCGGCCACGCGGCCCTCGACGGAATCGAGCTTGGCATCAACAGCCATAGCTGCAGCACCAACGCAGTTGCCCTTAGACCCCAGGGGTGCGATACGGCTGCGGATACGGCCGGTGACGCTGCTCAATGCATCGAGCGGCAAGGATGTGATGGAGTCGATAGACTCGGTGGCCTTGGACACGTTGCCGGTGATGGTGTTCACATCTTCCAGGATCTGATCGACGCGCATGATCTCAAGGTTCGCGGCATCGACGGTGAGGGTGATGCGCTCCAGGAGCGGATCGATGCGCTCAAGGGCAGGCTTGGTGGTGTCAAGGGCTTCCTGCGCCTGATCGATGAGGGGATCGACCTTCGCGAAGGTTTCCTTCATGGACTTGGTAAGCGTCACAAGCAGGTAAGCGAGCGCAGCCAAGGCAACGACGCCCGCAACGCACAGCAAAACGATCCCCACGGGAACCAGCGATTCGAAGACTTCCATGTTTCCTCCTCTGATCGGCAGCCAGGCAGGCCGCGTACGCTTTTACATTCTATCCGAAAGCGGAGCCTCGGTGCGGTAGCGTTCCCATCCCCGTTCCCCAGGCGTAAAAAAGGCACCCCGCTCAAGCCCTTCGGGCAGATATCGCTGGTCAACATAGCCTTCGGGGTTGTCGTGTGGATAGAGATACTCCCCATAGTCCTCGGAACCGGGGCGATGCCTGTCACGCAGGTTGTCGGGCACTGCGCGCATCGGGCCGTTTCGCACCTCGTCCATGGCCTTGGCCAATCCGGCATACGATGCGTTCGACTTGGGGGCAAGGGCCATATAAACGGCGGCCTGTGCAAGGTTGATGCGGCACTCGGGGTAACCGATCACCTCGGCCGCACGGAAGGCCGCCTCGCCGACGAGCACCGCCTGCGGGTCGGCGTTCCCGATGTCCTCGGCAGCGCAGATGAAGATGCGGCGGGCTATGAACTTCGGGTCTTCCCCACCGTCGATCATACGGGCGAGCCAATACAGGACGGCATCCGGATCGGATCCGCGCATCGATTTGATGAAGGCGGAGATCACGTCATAGTGCATGTCCTGCTTCTTGTCGTAGGGAAGGCTGCGGTGCGGAACGGCAGCGCTGACCATTTCCTCGGTTACGGTGGAATCGCCGTTGGCGCGGGCCAAGTCGCAGGAAAGGGAAAGTGTGTTGAGCGCGCTCCTTGCATCGCCGCCGGAAAGCAGGAGTATGGCATCGAGGGCACCATCGGAAAGCTCGAAGGCGCCGGCAAGCCCTTCATGCGCAGACAGGGCACGGCCGATGATCCGGCGAAGCGCATCATCGGAGAGCCGGTGCAGCTCAACCACGCGCGAACGCGAGATGAGCGCAGAGTTCACCTCGAAGAAGGGGTTTTCCGTTGTTGCGCCGATAAGCACGACCACGCCGTCTTCCACCGCGTGGAGAAGGGCATCTTGCTGGGCGCGGTTGAAGCGGTGGATCTCATCGACGAACAGGATCGTGCGAACCCCCAGGGACACCAAGCGCTTGTCTGCCTCGGAGATCTCCCGACGAAGGTCGGACACCGTGCCGCCGATGGCGGACACCTCCACGAAATGGGCATGGGTGGTCTCGGCGATCACATGTGCGATGGAGGTCTTGCCCGTGCCGGCCGGGCCGTAGAGGATGACCGAGGAAAGGGTATCGTCCTCGATCGCCGCACGCAGCCAGGTACCGGGGCCAAGAGCATCTTCCTGCCCGATGAGCTCGTCGAGCGAGCGCGGGCGCATACGCACCGCCAGGGGCGCGTTCTTCGAGCGTTTCGCGTTGTCTATCTCGGTGAAAAGCGTGTCCATAGCGCTACCTTACCATCCCAACCCATGATTCCCTTGCACGAAGCGGTTGGCCGCAAACTAGGGAACACGGGCATATGCATCCAAAACCGTCCGCCTCAATAGGCCCGCCTGTTCCGCCGAGAACGAGTAGCGGACCGTCTGCGGCTGCCCCGGGCAAAGGGGATCCTCCTGCTCTACCCGCACAAAGACGGCATCCACGTTAGGGCAACCGCGTTCGATAAGAGCCAAAGCATAGCATTGCGCCTGGAGCAGGTGCTTTTCCCGCAGCACATCTTCTGATTCAGTCGAAGACCCACCGGTTTTGTAGTCCACCAGGAAAGCAGAGCCGTCTTCGTTGAACGAAACGGCATCGATCTCGCCCTCCAGGTACACGGGCCCCTGC